>NZ_JBEOYE010000004.1:0-255314 GCF_040296945.1 Streptomyces sp. NPDC001941
GGGCGGGGGGGGGGGGGGCCCCGGGGGGGCCCCCCCCCCCGCCGCGCTGTCCGCTTCCGGCCCTCCGGCCTCAGTCCTCAGTCCTCCAGGGCCTGGTAGACCGTGGTCCAGAAGTCGTGGATCAGGTGCGCCGAGTGCGGCACCGACATGCCGACCTGGGTGAGCAGGAGGCCGGTGACGCCGTGCACGGGATCCGCGTAGCTGCTCACGCCGCTGCCGCCGTCCCAGCCGAACTGGCCGACGGGGGCGTAGTCGCCGCGGTAGGTCCGCACCGCCATGCCCAGGCCCCAGCCGCCGTGCTGGCCCTGGCCGTAGGACAGGTGGACGTTGTCGCGGGCCAGGGTGGAGCGGGCGGCCTGCTGCTCGGGCAGCAGGCGGTTCGTCGTCATCAGCTCGACGGCGGCCCGGGACAGGATGCGCTCGGAGCCGTGCACACCGCCGTTGAGGAGCATCCGGAAGTAGGCGTGGAAGTCGTCGGCGGTGGACACCAGTCCCCCGCCACCGCCCTGGAACGCCGGGGCGGAGCTCCAGCGCCCGTCCTCCGGGGCGTCCCAGACGGTGAACTCGCCGGTGCCCGGGTCGGGGGCGTACAGCGTCGGCAGGCGGTCGAGCCGGTCGGCCGGGACGTGGAACCCGGTGTCCCGCATGCCCAGCGGCCCGAAGATCCGCTCGTCCAGGAACTCCCCGAAGGACCGGCCCGAGACCCGGGCGACCAGGACGCCTACCAGGTCGCTGCTGATGTGGTACTGCCAGCGCTCGCCCGGCTGGTGCATCAGGGGCAGGGTGCCCAGGCGGCGGATCCACTCGTCCGGCTCCGGCATCGGCACCGGCAGGTCCGGGGTCAGGCCGTTCTCGAACACCGCGTTCATGATCGGCTTGCCGAGCGCGGTCATGTCCATCCCGAGCCCGAACGTCGAGGTGAGCACGTCCCGTACGGTGATGGGCCGGCGCGCCGGGACGGTGTCGTCCAGCGGGCTGTCGACGGTCCTGAGCACCTGGCGGTCGGCCAGTTCGGGCAGCCACTCCTGGACCGGGTCGTCGAGCCGGATCCGGCACTCGTCGAGCAGGACCATCGCGGCCGCCATGGTGACCGGCTTGGAGGTGGAGGCCATCCGGAAGACGGTGTCGCGCTCCATGGGCGCGCCCCCGTCGTGGCGCATCGTGCCGAGCGCCTCGACGTGCGTACGGCCGCCGCGGCTGACGAGCGCGACCAGGCCGGGGATCTTCTTGGACTCGACGTGGCGGTCGAGGACGGCACGCAGCCGGCGCAGCCCGGACTCCGTGAAGCCCTTGTCCTGCTGCTGGGTGGCGGGGAGGGAGGTGAAGGTGGTGGGGAGAGACATGGTGGCGGGCTCCGTGAGTGAGGCGTTCGGTGGGTGGCCGGCCTGTTCGCTGCCGGTGCCCCGACTCTCCCGGGGCCACCTTTCACGGCCCTGTCACGCCCCTTGCACCGCCGCCGTCACCGCGTGCGCGAGGCGGCGCTCGTCCGCGCGGCCCGCGGTTCCCGGTCTCCCCTGTCGACCGGGAACCGCGGGCGGCTCAGGGCGCGGGGCGCCCGGCGGGCGTCACCGCCAGGTCTGGTTGACGCCTCCGTTGCAGCGGATCGTGCGCAGCCCGAACTGGCTGTCGTCCAGGCACTCCCCCGTCGCCTGGCTCTGGAAGGTGAGCTTGTCGCCCTTGACGAAGACGAACCAGCTCTGCTGGCGCGAGGAGTTGCACGCGCGGGTGTCGAGCGTGACGCCGTCGTCGTACAGGCACTCGTTGGTGGCGAGGTTGCGGAACTGGCGCGTGTTGTCGGCCCACTTGTGCACGTTCCACTTCTGGTAGACGCCCCCGTTGCAGGCGTATCCGCGCAGCCCGTACTGGCTGTCGTCCAGGCAGGAGCCCGTGGCCATGTTGCCGTACGTCTCCACCGCGTCGGTCGCGCCCAGGACGACGGCGTCCGGCGCGGGGGCGGGCGTGCCGAGCGGCTGCGCGGACGCGGCCGTGGTGGCCCCGGCGAGCAGTCCCGCCGCGCCGACGAGTGCGAGGAGGCCCCTGCGGAGGCCCCTGTCCCTTCCCTGGGGGCGTGCCCCATCGAGTCCTTCGTGTCCTTCGTGGGAGGAATGCGGACGCATGTCTGTTCTCCTTGGTTCGCGCCACCGGGCAGCGCCTCGGCGGCCGTTCGGGCGGCCGGGGGCGTCGCGGTCGGTCGGTGCGGCTCCCGTTTCCCGGCTCCTTGCGCACCGAACGTAGGGGCCGGATCCGTGCCGTGGCCAAGCATTCGAGCTCCGTCGAAAGCATCGGCGGCCCGCGCCGGGCAGCGTCTCAGGCGAGTCGGCGGGTCACAGGAGGCGCGAGCCCGGCTCCAGCAGGGCCATGCCCAGCGAGGTCACGGAGTGCAGTACGGCCTTGCCCTCGCGCCGGGTGGTGACCAGCCCGGCGTTGCGCAGGACGGAGGTGTGGTGGCTGACGGTGGCCGGCGAGATGCTCAGCCTGCGGGCCAGGTCGGTGGTGCTGCCGCCGCCGACGGCCGCGCCGAGCACGGCCGCGCGGGTCCGCCCGAGCAGGTCCTCGATCGACTGGTCGTCGTCGGTGTCGGCGCCCTCCCAGAGGGCGTTGCCGAGCGCGGCACCGGTGACCGAGGGAACGGCCAGCACGAGGGGCCGGGCGGGGTCGAGGGCGGGCCGGAGCACTTCGGCGTGGGCCACGGAGAACAGCGTGGGGACGATGACCAGGCCCCGTCCGTCCAGGTGCACGTCCGCCTCGCTGCGGTGGCGTACCTCGAGCACCGGGGGCCGCCACCTCAGCAGCGGTCCGTCGAGCGACGCCAGCAGGTGCTCGACGCCTCCCCCGGCCAGCGCGCCCGCGTACGCGGCCCGGGTCTCGGCCAGGTGGGAGCGGATCCTGCCCCAGTAGGGGGCGACGGCGACGCGGTGGGAGGCGCGCAGGGCCGCGGCGACCTGGAGCCAGGCCTCGCGGTCGCCGTCGACCAGGTTCCCGCCCCAGGAGCGGTACGCGGGGTCGAACTCGACGTGCTCGAACTCGGCCCGGATCAGCGCCCGGGGCGCCGAGAGCAGGGTGTCCACCGCCTCGTCGACGCACGGGGAGTCCCCGGCCAGGCTCCAGACGTCGACGTCGGGCCCGGTGGACGGCAGCAACGCGGCCAGCGGGCGGGCCTGTTCGCCCGGGCGGCCCCGGACGGAGACGGCCCAGCGGCGGAAGGCGATCCCGCCCGCGCGGTCCTTGAGCAGCTTCACGCTGTCGAGGGTCTCGGCCGCCGCGCCGATCGTCGTGGCCACCCGGGTCCGCATGAGGTCCTGGGCAGTGAAGTGGATCCGTTTCACCCGACGTCCCGTCACCCGCGTCCCGTTCGCTCCTCCCAGTGTCCGTTCGGCGACGGCCGAAACGCAACGATCATTCCGGTCAGGGGCGCGGCCCCGCCGTGGACCTTCCGGCCCGGCAGCGAGCCTGCGCTCCTTCTTCACCTGCCTGTTGGGACGCGTACGCGTGACGGGGCTTCAATGACGTGAATGGAGCACATCTCGTTCCTCGTCGCCGTGGTGATCGTGTCGGCGCTCGTCTTCGACTTCACCAACGGCTTCCACGACACCGCCAACGCCATGGCCACGTCCATCGCCACCGGGGCGCTACGCCCCAGGACAGCGGTCCTCATCAGCGGCGTGCTGAACGTCGCCGGCGCGTTCCTCTCCACGGAGGTCGCGCGCACCATATCCGGCGGGATCGTCGACGACACCCTGGTCACCCCGGGAATGATCTTCGCGGGGCTCGTCGGCGCCATCCTCTGGAACCTCACCACCTGGCTCCTCGGTCTGCCGTCGAGTTCCTCGCACGCCCTGTTCGGCGGTCTGATCGGGGCCGTCTGGGTCGGCGCCGGGCAGCACGGTGTGCACTTCGACAAGGTCGTCGAGAAGGTGCTCATCCCCGCGCTGGCCTCGCCCCTGGTCGCCGGGGTGGCCGCGCTGTTCGCCACGTACCTCGCCTACCGGCTGACCGCACGGCGCCGACAGGGCTCCGTGGAGCGGGGGTTCAGGATCGGGCAGATCGCCTCGGCCTCGCTGGTGTCCCTGGCCCACGGCACCAACGACGCCCAGAAGACGATGGGCATCATCACCCTCACCCTGATCTCGGCCGGGTCCCTGCCGCACGGGTCCGGGCCGCCGGTGTGGGTGATCGCCGGCGCGGGACTGGCCATCGGGCTCGGTACCTACCTGGGCGGCTGGCGCATCATCAGGACGATGGGCAAGGGCCTCACCGACATCCGCGCCCCGCAGGGCTTCGCCGCCGAGACGGCGGCGACCACGGTGATCCTCACCTCGGCCCACCTCGGCTTCGCGCTCTCCACCACCCAGGTCTGCTCCGGCGGGATCCTGGGCGCGGGCCTGGGCCGCAGGCTCGCGGAGGTGCGCTGGGGCACCGCGGGCCGCATGCTCGTCGCCTGGTGCGTGACGCTCCCGGCCGCCGCGGCGGTCGGCGCCGTCGCCGCGACCGTGGTGGTCCACGGCGGCACGGCGGGCATCGCCGTGATCGCGCTGGTCGCGGCCGCCACGGCCGGCGGGATCGTCCTGGCGTCCCGGCGCAACCCCGTGCACTACGGCAACGTCAACGACACCCACCAGGTGAACGTGCGCCCCGAGCCCGTGGCCGCGACCCGCTGAGAGGAGCCCCGCGTGAAACTGAACTGGAGCGCCCTGGGCGAAGTGGCCCTGGTGAGCATCGGCGTCACCGTCGGCGTCGTCCTGGTCTTCGCGATCGGCGTACGCGCCCTGGCCGTGCCAGACGGCGCGCCCACCGGGCCCCAAGGCACGGCCACCGGCCGGCACGGCGGCGCGTCACCCGGCCCGGCCTCCCGGGCGGTGAGCGGCCTGTGCTTCCTGGCGTGCGCGGCCGTGGTGGCGTACGGGATCTACCTGATCGTGCCGCAGTTCCACTGAGCCCCGGACGAGATACCGACCCGCACCTACCTGACCTTGAACGGCATCAAGCCCTCCCACCACCACGATTCCAGCTCGTCGTCCTCGATGAACTCGACCGGGGGTGCCCACTCTTCGGGCACCCCCTCGGACAGGGCGCCCGTGCGGCGCACCCGTGTGTGCAGGCTCGCGACCGCCGGTATCTCCGCCAGTTCGTCCGGCGCGTAGGGGCAGCCGCCGGGTCCGCCGAGGAGCAGCCGGCAGCCGAGGGCGTACCAGTCGGCGATCAGGCGGAGGTCCCCCGCCGCCTCGGCCGCCTCGGCGACGGCGGACACCGCATCGACGAGCGGGACCGGACGCGGTTCCTCGGCGGCGGCGCCGGTGAGGCGGCCCGATGACACCATGCGCCGCCACAGCGGGGTGCCGGACTCGCAGTAGAGGTGCGGTGGTTGGACGTATCCGTCGGCGAGCCAGTCGTCGAACCCGGTGAAGTCGTCGGCCTCCTCGGCGTCGTCCGCGTACGCGCGCAGGGGGGTGAAGTCGGTGAGCGCGTCGAAGTAGGCCCGGCGGTCGGCGTGGTCGGGGTGGTCCCGGACGGGGAACCGGTGGGCGTAGCCGTGGCACAGGAGCGCGTCCATGACGCGGAACCGGGTGAACGAGCAGTCGTGGCCGTCCTGGAACGCGTAGAGGGCGGCGATCCAGTCGCGCACGCGCGGTTCTCGCGGCGCCCCGGGACCGTGGCGCGCGTCAAGGGCGCGGATCGAGTCCGCCACCAGGTCCTCGATGTAGTGCAGTGACACGGATGCCCCCTCGTCCGCCGCCGCCGGAACCCCCTCGGCTCCGTACGAACGGACCCTAGCGCCCGCCTCTGACAACGCCGGTCGGCCGCCGGTCGGCCGCCGATCGGCGGCCGGTTGGCCACCGGTTCTTCGCCGGTGCGAAGATCCACGCCATTCCCGTCGCGGATATTCGCCCCCGAACCCCCCGGATATCGGACATCGCGCCGCGCCTGACGGACAAGTACTGGTCAAAACGTTTGTACGCGCACTGACAAAACGCGACGCGGTGTGGCACTGTCTCCCGCACGCACCACCGTTCCCAACAACCCCCCACAAAACACGTGTTGGAGACTCATGACCCCCCACAAGAACACACGGCTCAGTGCTGCCCTGGTGGCCTCGGCCGCCCTCGTCGTCGCCCTCGCCGTCCAGACCACCGGCACCGCCAGCGCCGCCGACCCGCAGGACGCCTCCCCCACGGCGTCCACGGCCCTCGCCGCGCAGCGCACCGCCGCCCTCACCACCGCCCAGGCGCACGCCCCGGCCACTGCCCGGGCGCTGGGGCTCGGCGCGAAGGAGAAGCTCGTCGTCCGCGACGTCGTCAAGGACGCGGACGGCACCGTCCACACCCGCTACGAGCGCACCTACGCGGGCCTGCCCGTGCTCGGCGGCGACCTGGTCACGCACACCGCGAAGGACGGCCGGGTCAAGGGCGTCGACAAGGCCAACGACGCGCCGATATCGGTGCCTTCGACCACACCGAAGCGCACCGCGCTGGCCGGGTCCCGCACCGTCGTCTGGGCCCGCGACGGCAAGCCGGTCCTCGCCTTCGAGACCGTGAAGAAGGGCACCCAGCACGACGGGACGCCCAGCGAGCTGCACATCGTCACCGACGCCACCACCGGCAAGGAGCTGCGCCGCTTCGAGGCGATCAAGACCGGTGAGGGCACCAGCCAGTACAGCGGCGCCGTCGCGGTGGGCTCCACCAAGGCGGGCAACGGCTTCGAGCTCACCGACGGCGAGCGCGGCGGCCACTCCACGTACGACCTGAAGCACGGCCAGAGCGGCAAGGGCACGCTCTTCACGGACGACGACGACAAGTGGGGCGACGGAACCGCCGGCAACCCGCAGACCGCCGCCGTCGACGCCGCCTACGGTGCCGCGCTCACCTGGGACTTCTACAAGTCCGAGCTCCAGCGCAACGGCATCGCGGGTGACGGCAAGGCCGCCTACAGCCGGGTCCACTACGGCAACGCGTACGTCAACGCGTTCTGGGACGACAGCTGCTTCTGCATGACGTACGGCGACGGCGAGGGCGACAAGAAGCCGCTCACCGCCATCGACGTCGCGGGCCACGAGATGAGCCACGGCCTCACCGCGGCCACCGCCAACCTGGAGTACGCGGGCGAGTCCGGCGGGCTCAACGAGGCGACGAGCGACATCTTCGGCACCTCCGTGGAGTTCTTCGCGAACAACAAGGAGGACGTCGGCGACTACCTCATCGGCGAAGAGATCGACATCAACGGCGACGGCTCGCCGCTGCGCTACATGGACAAGCCCAGCAAGGACGGCCAGTCACTGGACTACTGGGACGCCAACGCCGGGAACGTGGACGTCCACTACTCCTCGGGCATCGCCAACCACTTCTTCTACCTGCTGGCCGAGGGCAGCGGGAAGAAGGAGATCAACGGCGTGCAGTACGACTCCCCCACCAAGGACGGCTCCACGGTGACCGGGATCGGCCGGGAGAAGGCGTACAAGATCTGGTACAAGGCGCTGACCTCGTACATGACGTCCACCACCGACTACAAGGCGGCCCGCGAGGCCACCCTCAAGGCGGCCGGTGACCTGTACGGTGCCGACGGCGCGGAGTCGAAGGCGGTCGCGGCGGCCTGGACGGGCGTGAACGTGAAGTGACCACAGGCGCGCCCCTGCCGGTTCCGGCGGGGGCGCGCACGGCGAACGCCCCCGGGACGGCCTCGACGTCGGCCCGGGGGCGTTCGGTATCTATGCCTACCGGCGGCGTCTCGGGCCGGAAGACCAGCCGGAGCCGACCCCGGCCAGGTGGAGGGCGGCCAGGGTGAGGCCGAGCAGCATGAGGCTCGTGGTGCCGAAGAAGTGGTTCGTCGACACCTCGGCGAGATACAGCACCCAGGCGATGGCGAACACGACGGCGGAAGCGATTGCGAGCACGGGTGACTCCTTCAGCGGCGTGAAGCGGAACCATGTCGTTCCGCCCGTGCGAGTGCCCTCGCTTCGACGGATCACACGCCCGTGTCCAACACATTTGGTTCCAGGGCGACTTGGCGTGTCCGTCTTGCGTACGGACGCCCCCTACCGCCCCTCAGGCCCGCGCCGCGACCGCCTTCAGGTCCACTCCCGCGGGCAGTGCTCCGTACAGCCCTCCCGAGCCCGGCTCCCCGGTGAGGCGTGAGGCGGTGAAGGCGTCCGCCACCGCGGGCGGCGCGGTGCGCACGAGCAGGGACGCCTGGAGCGCGAGCGCCAGTGCCGCCACCACCTGGCGGGCGCGCGCCTGGGGCGACTCGGAGGCCAGTACCTCCCGTACGAGCCGGCGCGTCGCCCGCCAGTGGGCGTCCAGGCGGCTGTCGGCGCCGGTCGCGAGGGTCACCTCGGCGTCGAAGGCGTCCAGGGTGGCGGGCTCGCGGGTGAGGGCGCGCAGGACGTCCAGGGCGATGACGTTGCCCGAGCCTTCCCAGACCGCGGTCACCGGCTGCTCGCGGTAGCGCATGGCCAGCGGGAAGTCCTCCGTGTAGCCGTTGCCTCCGAGGCACTCCAGCGCCTCGGCCGCGTGGCCCGGGCCGCGCTTGCACACCCAGTACTTGCCGACGGCGGTGGCGAGCCTGCGCAGCGCGCGCTCGGCGTCGGACGCGTCCTCGTCGTGCGCGCGGGCCAGCCGCAGCGCGAGGGCGGTGGCCGCCTCGGTCTCCAGCTGCAGGTCGGCGACGACCGCGGTCATGGCGGGCTGGTCGACGAGCGCGGCGCCGAAGGCGTGGCGGTGGCGGGTGTGCCAGGCCGCCTCGGCGGTGGCCTGCCGCATGCCGGCCGCCGTGCCCAGGACGCAGTCGAGCCGGGTGCGGGCCACCATCTCGATGATGGTGCGCACGCCGCGGCCCTCCTCGCCGACGATCCGGCCGACGGCCTGGTCGTACTCGACCTCGCCGGAGGCGTTGGAGCGGTTGCCCAGCTTGTCCTTGAGCCGCTGGATCCGGACGCCGTTGCGCTCGCCGCCGTCGAGGAGCCGGGGGACGAGGAAGCAGCTCGGTCCGCCGGGTGCCTGGGCCAGGACGAGGAAGGCGTCCGACATCGGGGCGCTGCAGAACCACTTGTGCCCGGTGAGCGCGTAGCGGCCGTCGCCCGCGGGGACGGCGGTGGTGGTGTTCGCCCGGACGTCGGAGCCGCCCTGCTTCTCGGTCATCGCCATGCCGAACAGGGCGCCGGGTTTGCCGGGCACCAGGCGGCCGTCGTAACGGGTGCTGAGCAGCCGGGGCAGCCACTCCCGCGCGAGGAGCGGATCCTGGCGCACGACGGGGACGGCGGAGTGCGTCATGGAGACGGGGCAGGCGTGGCCGGGCTCGACCTGCGCGTACAGCATGAAGGTGGCGGCCCGGGCGACGTTCGCGCCGGGGCGGGGTGCCGCCCAGGCGGCGGTGTGGGCGCCGTCGGCGACGGCGGCGGCCAGTACGCGGTGGTAGCCGGGGTCGTAGTCGACCTCGTCGACGCGGTTGCCGTACCGGTCGTGCGTGGCGAGCTCGGGTTCGTGGCGCTGGGCGCGGGCCGCGTCGTCCTGGAAGGCGGCGGACCCGACCCGCCACCCTGTCGCGTGCAGCCCGGCCCGGGCCCAGTCGGCGCCGTGCTGGCGCACGCCGTCGACGAGCGCGGGGTTGGTGGCGTACTCGTCAAGGTCGACGCGGGGCGGCGGCTGGTTGGTGACCTTGTGCGTGGGGCTCATGGTGCCCTCCTGAGGGACGCCCGTGCGCCCCGCGCCGCACCGGGCGCACCGGGGACGGCGGGCCGTCCTGCTCGGTCGTGCCCAACGGCCGCCCTGACCGGGGCCGATGGGGCTTCCGCAAAATATTGAACGGTGATTCAATCCTTGCTGAGCCGATTGAAGCACCCACCGCGGGGCGCGACAAGACCGCGTACCGCGCACACCTGGCGGCTCCGACGGGGGAAGGGACCATGCGGTGAACCTGACGTGGATGCTGGAGAGTTCGGCGCGGACGCACCCGGGGAAGCAGGCGGTGGTCTCCGACCTCGGCTCCCTGACCTACGCGGAGCTGCTCACCGCCTCCCGGCGCGCGGCGGCCGTGCTGCGGAAGCGCGGCGTGCGCCCCGGCGACCGGGTCGGCGTCCTCGCGTACAACACCCCGGCCTTCGTGGTGGCGGCCTTCGGCGTCTGGCGGGCGGGCGCCGCCCTCGTGCCCCTCAACCACAAGTTCACCGCGCACGAGCTGGCGTACGTCACCGGGCACGCCGGGGTGCGCGTGGTGGTCGCGGCGCGGGAGCTGGCGGACCGGGTGCGCGAGGGCGCGCCCGGCGCCGACGTGCTGACGACGGACGACGTGGGTGAGGGCTCCTTCGACCGGCTCGTGGCGCGGGCCGCGGAGTGGGAGGGCGTGGAGGTCGAACCCGACGCCGTGGCGCAGGTGTTGTACACCTCGGGCACGACGAGCGCACCGAAGGGCTGTCTGCACTCGCACCGCGGCCTGTCGGCCGTGCCCGCGTACACCACCGCCGCCACCGGGCTGCGCCGCGAGGACCGGTTCCTGATCGCCATGCCGATCTGGCACGCGGCGCCGCTGAACAACTGGTTCCTGTCGATGGTGTACCTCGGCGGCACGGCGGTCCTGCTCAAGGAGTACCAGCCGCTGGCCTTCCTCGAAGCCGTGCAGAAGCACCGGGCGACGGCCTTCTTCGGCGCCCCCATCGCCTACCTCGCCCCGCTGAAGGCCCTGGCCGCCGCCGGGCGCGACCTGTCCGGCTACGACCTCTCCAGCATGCGGCTGTGGGCGTACGGCGGCGCGCCGCTGGGCGCGGGCACCGTGCGGACGCTGCGCGAGGCGTACGGCTCGGACCGCTTCTACCAGGTGTACGGGATGACGGAGATGGGCCCGGTCGGCTCGGCCCTCTACCCCGAGGAGCAGGTCGCCAAGGCGGGCTCGATCGGCGCGGGCGGGATGCCCGGCGTCGACATCCGGGTGGTGACGGCCGACGGGGCCGACGCGCGGCCGGGCGAGACCGGGGAGCTGTGGCTGCGCTCGGGGACCCGGATGCTCGGGTACCTGGACGACCCGGTGGCCACGGAGGCAGCGTTCGACGGGGACTGGTACCGCTCGGGGGACCTGGCGCGGGTCGACGAGGACGGTTACCTGTTCGTGGTGGACCGGCTCAAGGACGTCGTCATCACGGGCGGCGAGAACGTCCACTCGCCGGAGGTGGAGGAGGCGCTCCGGCAGCACCCGGCGGTGCGGGACGCGGCGGTCGTCGGGCGCCCGCACGAGGAGTGGGGCGAGACGGTGGTCGCGGTCGTGGAGGCCGAGGGACCGGTGGAGCTCGACGAGGTGCGCGCCTTCCTGGCGCCGCTGCTCGCCCGGTACAAGATCCCGCGCGAGCTGGTGGTGGCGCCGGTCCTTCCCCGTACGCCCTCGGGGAAGGTGAGGAAGCACGTGCTGCGCGAACGGCTCGCGGGGAACGGCGACGCCTGACGACCATCCACGGCCCGGGGGCTGCCTGCCCCGGGGCCGTGGCCGCGGGCCTCAGCCCTCCTGGGCCGGGCGCTCGCCCGCCGTGACGATGGTGCCCTGCGCCACCGCGACCAGCCGCTCCTCGCCCTGCTCGGTCAGGACGTGGATGGTGCACTGGCACACCGACTGGCGGCGGGTGGTGGCGGTGGCCCTGGCGCGGGCGATGACGACCTCGCCGACCGCCGGACGGACGTAATTGATCTTGTACTCGGCGGTGAGGGCGTCGCCGCCGAGCGCGAGCCCGCCCGCGAACGTCAGCGCGTTGTCCGCCAGGTAGCTGAGCACCCCGCCGTGCACGAAGCCGTGCTGCTGCTGGATCTCGGGGCGGTTGGCGATGCGGATCTCGGCCGAGTCGGGCCCCACGTCGGTGAGTTCGGCGCCCAGAAAGACGCTGAACGGCTGGGCCTTGAAGATGGCGTGGGCGAAGGCGCTGGAGTCCGTGGTCATGGGAGCCGTCCTATCGTCGCTGGGGTGGGGTGTCCGACGCGCCTTCGGCCGCGTCGCGCGCGGGCGCGAGCCGTTCGTCGACGTTGTTCTGGAAGATCGCGAGCAGGCCCTCGGCGAGACCGAGCACGTGGTGGTCGCTGCCGCCGTGCGGCAGGGTCCGCTGGACGTCCTCGGCGATCGCGAAGTCCTCCTGGTCGAAGACCGTGTCGTTGGTGAACCGGAACCGCTTCTCCAGCGCGCTCTGGCCGGCCGAACCGGCGAAGTCCTCGGCGCGGTAGAGCATTTCGTGCGTCCAGACCGTGCGGTCGGGGGCGAGCGGCCAGAAGGTGTTGATGGACACGTAGTCGGGGTGCAGGATGAAGAAGGTGTTGGGGAAGAGCGTGTAGTACACGGAGGCGAAGTCGAGGACGCGCCACTCGTCCTCCGGCTTGAGCGCGGTCTCCCCGATGTTGGTGCGCGCGGCGCACAGCCTGATGTGGGGGCCCTCGCCGTCGTGCGCGATCACGCCGCGCTTGAAGGCGAACGCGAGGGTGTCCCGGTGCAGGTAGGGGACGTGGTAGCCCTCCAGGTACGTCTTGATGAGCAGCTTCCAGTTGGCCTCCTTGACGACCTTCGTCTTCTTGTACCGGACCAGTGAGGCCACGTCGAAGTTGACGAGGTCGTCGTGGAAGGAGCCGAGGAAGCCGGGGACGTCGAGCACCTGCCCGGGGGTACGGCCGACCCAGACCAGGCCGCCGGACTCGGCGGCGGGGAGCTCCACGAGCCCGTAGTCGCAGGTCTTCACGCCGGGGAAGTCATGGGCCCGGGTGATGCCCTTGAGGGCGCCGTCGAGCCCGTACACCCAGCCGTGGAAGGGGCAGACGAAGTTCTTCACGGTCCCGGCGGGCTGGTCGGCCAGGCGCGCGCCGCGGTGACGGCACTGGTTGTAGAAGGCCCGGACCCTGCCGTCCTCACCGCGCACCACGATGTACGGGAACTGGTCCCAGTCGCTGGTCAGGTACGCGCCGGGTCCGTCGAGCGCGGAGGAGTGCCCCGCGATCAGCGGGTACCGCGAGAACGCCGAGGCGATCTCCCGCTCCAGGAGCGTCCCGTCGGTGTACTTGGTGACCGGGATGGTCACCACCTCGTCGAGCATCTCCTCGTCGCGGCGGGCCTCGCGCAGCGCGAGGAGCCTCTTGAGCATGTCCACTTGTTCGTCCTGCCGCACTCGTCCCCCACTCGCACCGCACGCGCACCCGCACGCCAAGATCTGAATCAACGTTCAATTCATGGTACGGACGAGCCGGGGCGCTGGCAACGATCTTCCGCGCGCGGTGCGGGCCGGGGCGGGCGGGCGCGTCAGTGCGCGGCGGCGCCGAGCGCCCGCAAGCAGAAGTCCCTGATCTCGGCGACCAGTTCGGCGTCCGACAACTGCGCCCGCGACGCCTCGGAGACGTCCGGGGAGAGCCTGCCGACCAGGGACTCGGAGATGGCGCCGATGGCCGCGGAGGCGGCGACGTACGCGTTCTGCGGGGCGAACACCCGCGCCGCGACCCCCTCGGCGACGATCCCCTCGCCGAGCGCCACGTAGTCGCGCCGGTACACCAGGCGCTCGGCCTCGACGGCCGGGGACACCGGCTCGAAGAGCAGCGACCACGCCGTCCGGCGCCCTTGGAGGGCGCGCTCGGTGAAGGTGCTGACGAGCGCGCCGAGGCGGTCCACGGGCCCGCTGGTGACGACCGCCACGGCGGCCCGCACCTCGGCCAGCTCTCGGTCGGCGGCGCGCCGGAAGACCTGGGCGAGCAGTTCGTCGCGGCTGCCGAAGTACGAGTAGAGGGAGCCCGCGCTCGCCCCGCAGGCGGCGGCGACGGCGGTCACCTTGGCCCCGGCGAAGCCGTGCCGGGCCACCAGCTCGTGCGCGGCCCGCAGGAAGGCCTCCTCCTTCTCCCGCGCGTTGCGCCTCGTGCGTTCCGTGCGCCGGTACACCATCGCCGCTCCCGGCCCCTTCCCGTGCTGTGGCCCGCCTTCGCGCGAGCGGTGACCAGTGAAGCAGAGGGCGGCCCGGGGTGCCCTATCCCCGGTCGCCGAGCAGGTGCTCCAGGAGGCGGGCCTCCTCGACGTCGGCCGGGAGGCCGCTGACCTGGCCGTCGCCGACCTCCACCACCCGCCAGGCGCCGTCCGTCCGCAGGGCCATGTCCGTGGTGACGAAGGGGCAGCCGAGGGCGCGCACGAGCGGGGCGACGCGCGCCAGGTCGGGGGCGGGAAGCGGGCGGCCACCGGGGTCCGGGGCCGTGGTGGCGTCGGCGTCCGGGTGGGCCGTGGTCAGGACGGGTTCGCCGTCCACCCACCACACCCGCCGCTCCTCGCCGGTGAAGTCCTCGAAGGCGCGCAGCACGATGCCGCCGGCCAGGAACTCCTCCTGCAGCTCGACGAAGCGCCCGACCACGCGGGACAGCCGGGCGTGGTCGGCCGCGTCCGGGACGAAGCACGCCTCGTCCCACTCGTGCTTGCGCGACTTCACGTAGTCCTTGACGACCACGGCGCCCGGGGGCAGCCGGGCGGCGAGTTCCGCGAGGCGCTCGACGGGCGGTACGACCCCGGGCTCCGTGGGGAGCCAGACGCTGGCGGGGGTGGCTTCCGCCAAGGTCCCGTACCACCCGGGCAGTTCGTGCGCGGTCCGGTACTGCGCCGCGTCGGTCACCAGGGTGCGGCCGCGCCCCGCGAGGGCCCGGGCCAGCTGCGCGTACCGCTCGGCCGGAAGCATCCAGCCCCGGTACCAGAGGGGTCCGGTCCCCCGCTCCACCCGGGCCACCGCCTCGTCGGCGCGCCCGGCCACCAGGGCGTCGTGGTCCACCAGCGCGACACCCGCGCCGAGCTCCCCGGCGGCACGGGCCGCGCCCGCGAAGTGCGGGTCGGGGCGGCCGGGGCGCAGGGGGTCGCCGCAGGTGAGGAGGGTGGCGCCGGGTACGGGGGTCATGCCGACCCAGGGTAGTGGCCGTGGGCGGAGCGCCCCGGGGCGACTCCCCCGCTCCCCCAGAGGCGTTCGACGCCGCGTCCGCACCTGCCGGGGGCGCCGCACGATTCCGGGTACCGCTGCCCGGCCGAGGGGCTACGGTACGAACGCGCCACCGTACCCGGAGTGGTCGGACCAGGAGGACGCCCGTGTCATCTCCCTGCGACCCGAAGTACGCGTCCGTCGGCGACGTCGGCGCGGCGCTCATGGTGGTGGACTCGCGGATCAAGGCCCTCCACTCCGGCACGACGGCGGACGACCCCGAACACCGGGCGCTGGTCGAGCAGTACGTCGCCTCGCTGGGCCCCGAGGGCGCGGACGCGTTGCTCGACGGGGCCTGCACGCTGATCTACATGTTCATGCGCTGGCTGCGGGTGGTCCACGAGGACCTCGGCAAGGACGTCATGGAGTACGTCGTGCCGACCCTGGTCGCCACGATGCGGATGATGCCGAAGACCTTCAGGCCCGAGGTCATCCCCACCATGGCGGCGCTCGTCATCGCGGCGGGCACCGACCTGAGCCCGTCGCTCTGGCGGCAGCAGTACGGGGAGTGGACCGAGCCCGAGCTGAACGCCCTGGAGGCCACGACCGTCCTGCTCGCCGAGCACATCAACCGGGTCGCCGGCGACACCGACTTCGCGACGCGCATGGTCAGCGAGGCCATCTCGCGGATGGAGGAGGACGGCGAGGAGGACGATCAAGGCTGAGGTGCCCGGGCCGCGGCGGCTCCGGACGCCTCACCGCTCCCCCGCGAACGCGCTCAGCAGCCCCCGCGGCGCGTCCTCGCCGAACATCAGGTCGTGCAGCTCGTTCCCGTCCGCCGCGGCCTCGGCGCCCCGGGCGAACATCGCCTCCTCGTACCCGGCGAGCGCGGCCTCGACGTCATCGGGGCGCGCGGCGAGCGCCCTGCCGAGTTCGGCGCCGTCGAGCATGGCCAGGTTGGCGCCCTCGCCGTTGGGCGCCGCGAGGTGCGCCGCGTCGCCGAGCAGGGTGACGCCGGGGACGCGTTCCCAGCGGGTGCCGACGGGGAGGGAGAAGAGCGGGCGCGCCAGCGGCGCGGTGTCGCTCCGCGTGATCAGCGCGGTCAGTTCCGGCGCCCACCCCTCGAACTCGCGGGCGATCCGCGCGGCGGCGGCCTGCGCGTCGTCGAAGTCGATCGCGTCGAACCACTCCAGGGGCTCGGTGAGCGCCACGTAGGTGTGCAGGGTGCCTCCCTTCTCCCGGTGGGTCTGGATCCCCTTGCCCGGCGCGAGCGCCAGCATCGAGCCGTCGCCGACCGCCCGGGCGCTCGCGGGGTGCCGCTCCCCCGCGTCGTACAGGTACGTCTCCACGAACACCCTGCCGAAGTACTCGGGCACGGTGTCGGTGAGCAGGGGCCGCACCCGCGACCAGGCGCCGTCCGCCCCGACGAGCAGGTCCGTGGTGACCGTGGAGCCGTCGGCGAAGGACACCTCGTGACGGCCGTCGCCGAGGGAGCGCGCACCGGTGGCCTTGCGGTCCCAGCGCACGATCCCGGCGGGCAGGGAGTCGAGGAGCAGGGCGCGGATCTCGCCGCGCTGCGCCTCGGGGCGGGCGCCCGTGCCGTCGTCAGGCCGGTCGAGCAGGACGGACCCGTCGCGGCCGAGGACGCGCATCGCCTCGCGGCCCTCCAGGACGATCGCCCGGAACTGTTCGAGCAGCCCGGCGGCCCGGAGAGCGAGTTGGCCGTTGTGGTCGTGGATGTCGAGCATGCCGCCCTGGGAGCGCGCCGCCGGTGAGGCCTCGGCCTCGTGGACGGTCGCGGGGATGCCGTGGACGTGCAGGACGCGGGCCAGGGTGAGTCCGCCGAGGCCGGCACCGATGATGGTGACGGGGGCGGGTGCGGTGCTGCCGGGCATGATGGCTCCTCGCGTGTCGTACGCCTGCCGGGCTGGCCCCGGCCGGACCCGGACAACCTCCCAGGTCCGGCCGACAGACCGCCGACAGAGCGGTCCGCGCACCGACGGACGGCCGACACGACGAGCGGTCACCCCCGGAACGTGAGGGTGGCGTAGCCGGAGTCGTCGGCCGCGTCGGTGTCCCCGGGGATCGACGTGCGCACGCTGATCTGCGCGTAGCGGGGCGCCTGGCGGCTGAGGTTCTCCACGGTGACCTCGCGGGTGTGTGTGCCGCCCGGGGGTATCGCCGGCACGGGCGCGGTGTAGGTGGTGGTCTGGCCGTTGTTGGCGCGGGTCACCTGGCAGTCGGGTCCGGCGCCCATCGTGTTGGAGAAGACCTGGACGAGGTTGACCGTGATCGTCATGGTGCCGGGCGAGGACGGGGTGGTGCCGCGGTTGGTGAGGACGACCGGGACCGAGGCCCTGCTCCAGGTGGGCCAGTTGACCGACACGGCCGTGCTCACGTCCGGCGGCCCCGTGGTCCGGTAGCGGGGCGCGGCGGCGGTCCCGGGGTCGAGGCCGGGCAGCACGGCGAGGACGCCGTCGTCGCGCAGCACGGCGACCGAGTCGGTGGCCGGGCGGCCGAGGTCGCTGGTCGCCCAGTACGGCGGGGCCTTGTCGCCGGGCTGGGGCGGGCGCCCGCCGTTGTAGAGGACGAAGTTCTCGTCGCCCTGCATCACGGCGCAGTGGGGGCCTGACGCGGGGGTGCCGACGCGGCGGGCGGCGCCCTGGTCGAAGGCCGTCCAGTAGGCGCGGCCGGTGTCCGGGGCCCGGTCCGCCCCGGCGACGCAGAGCAGCAGGTTGCCGTCGTCGCGCAGCAGGGCGGCGAAGCGGCCGTTCGCCGAGGTCAGGTAGTCGCCGGAGGCCAGCCATTCGCCGGTGCGCAGGCAGCTGCCGCGGTGGTGGCGCAGGACCGGGTAGGCCAGGGTGGTGCGCCAGAGCACGGGTACGGCGTCGAGGTGGGCCTGGTCGGGTTCGCCCTGGGCCGTGTCGTGCAGGCGCAGGTTGCCGTCGGGGCCCAGCGAGAGGCAGTAGCCGCCCCGGTTGCGCAGGATGGAGGTGTTGGTGGCCCAGTACGCCTGGCCCAGCCGGGACGGGTCGGGTCCGGTGTAGAGGACCAGGTTGCCGTCCAGCTGCATCATGGCGAAGTACTGGCCGTTCGTCTGGGCCGGGTTGAAGGTGAAGTACGGGTTCCCCATGTGGCCGGGTCCGTCGTCGAGGACCAGCGAGTAGTAGCGGCGCGCCGGGTCGGGGCTCCCGTCCGGTCTGGCGAAGCAGAGGAGCAGGTCGCCGTTGCCCTGCATCAGGGCCGCGTACGCGTTGCCGTTCGGTCCCCCGCCGCAGGACAGCCAGTCCCCCACGCGCAGGTACTCCCCGGCTCTCAGCAGCCAGCCCAGGTTCTCGCCCACGATCTCGCCCCCCATCGGCGGCCGCGCGGCCGCCCTCCGCCGGAGGGTCCCGCCGGGAGCGTCGATCGTCAACGGAAAACGCTTGCACCCTGCGCGGACACCGCGCCACGGCCCCCTTCGGTCCCGCTCCCCGGTCGGGGTCAGTCCCTGATCCCCAGGTCCTCGCGCATCAGGGTCCGCATCGCCACCAGGCGCGGCGCGGCGGCGCGCACGGCGGTGAGGAGGGTCCCCGCGCTCTCCTCGCCGCGCGGCAGGCCCCGGTCGACGCGCTTGGCCGCCGCGTCCACCTCGGCGAGCACCTTGTTCAGCTCCCGCGAGGCCTCCATCACGCGGAGCGGGACGATCATCTGGGCCGCGGCGTAGCGGTCGCGGTACTCGCGGCGGGACTCCTCCAGGCGGGTGCGGTCGTCGTCGGTGTAGAGGCCGTCGCGCATCCGGTGCAGGGCGTCCTTGAGGAGGGTGTGGAACTGCTCGGAGGCCCGGTTCATCGCCGTGTACGCCTCGCGCCGCTCCTCGAACGACCGTCTGCGCTCCGCCTCCCGGAGCTCGGCGGCACGCTGGCGAGCGAGGAACCGCTGCGGGAGCACCGCGCCGAGCAGGGCCCCGCCGACCCCGGCCGCCGCGGTGATCGCGGTCGCTATCGCGTCTGACATGCGCGGACCCTATCGCGGGGCGGGGACGTCCAGTGGGGCGCACGGCCCGGGCCGGGAAGGTCGCGGGGCGGGGCCCGCGCGCCGTGCGGTCCGCGCGGCGGGCTTCACAAGTCCGTGACACCGCGGGGCTGGTGCACGGGTACGGATCTTCACTAGGTTCGCGCCATGTCCCCCAACGGACCGGCGGCGGCCGGTGGTCTCGGTGCGCGCGTGCGCGTCGGGTACGGGCTCGGCTCCTTCGCCACCGGCACGTTCGGCACGGTGCCCGGCCTGCTGCTGCTCTACTACCTCACCGATGTCCTCGCCGTCGCGCCCGGCATCGCGGGCCTGCTCGTCTTCCTGCCCAAGGCGTGGGACGTGCTGCTCAACCCGTGGATCGGCAGTCTCTCCGACCGCAGCGGCGGGGCCCGTTGGGGGCCGCGCCGCTCGTGGATGCTGCTCGGGGCGGTGACGCTGCCGGTCTGCTTCGCGGCGATGTTCGCCGCGCCCGGCGGGCTCGCGGGCGGCCCCGCGGCGGTGTACGTGGCCGTGCTCTTCCTGCTCTCCGCGTCCGCGTACGCCTGCTTCCAGGTGCCGTACGTCGCGCTGCCCGCCGAGCTCACGGCGGACCCCGACGAGCGGGCCCGGATCATGTCGTGGCGGGTGGCGTTCCTGGCCGTGGCCATCCTGCTGTCGGGAGCGGTGGCGCCCCTGCTCGCCGGGGACGGTGCGAACGGCCGGGGCGACGCGGCCGGTTACCGTCTGATGGGCCTGGTCGTCGGGGGCGTGCTCGCCGCCGGGATGGTGGCCTCGGTGGTGGCGACGGCGGGTGCCCGCAGTGTCGTACGGACCGTCAGCGAGCCGAATCTGCGGGCGCAGTTGCGTGCCGCCCGGGGGAACGCGCCGTTCGGCTGGCTGCTCGGCGCGTTCGTGGTGCAGGCGGCGGCCACCGGCCTGATGCTCGCCGGGACGCAGTACTTCGCCACGTACGTCCTGGGGCGGCCGGGCGCGACGACGTACCTCTTCGCCTGCCTGATCGTTCCCTCGCTGCTGGCGATGCCGCTGTGGCTGGCCGTCGGGCGGCGGACCGGCAAGCGCGACGCGGCGGTCGCGGCCTCGCTGTGCTTCCTGGTGGGCGCGCTGGGCGGGGCCGCGGGCCGTGAGCTGCCGAGCGGCCTGGTGTACGGCGCGGTGGCGCTCGGCGGGGTCGGGTACGCGGGGATGCAGATGCTGCCGATGGCGATGCTCGGGGACGCGGTCGCCGCCGACGCCTACCGCAGCGGCCGGCGCAGGGCCGGGGTGTTCACCGGCCTGTGGACGGCGGGCGAGACGCTCGGACTCGCCCTGGGTCCGGGCCTGTTCGGGCTCGTCCTGTCGCTCGACGGCTTCGTGCCGTCCGACGCGGCGCACCGCGTCGAGCAGCCCGGCTCGGCGCTGACCGCGATCGTCGTCGGCTTCGGCGCGCTGCCCGCCGTGCTGCTCGCGCTGAGCCTTCCGCTGCTCGCCCGCTACCGCCTCACCGAGGCCGAACTGACCCGGCTGCGCGACGCGTCCGCTACCGCCGCCGAGCCGCCCGACCGCCCCGGCGACCGGGACGAGGAGTCCGTGTGACCGCCCCTTCCGAGTGGAGTACCCGCGTGAACCCTGCCGACGAAGCCCTCCTCGCGCGCCTCGCCGCGCTGCGCGAGGGCGACCTGCCGGTGCGCGGCGGGCGCACCATGGCGTACGTCTACGACTCCGGGCTGGCCGGTCTCGAAGAGCTCGCGCACGCCGCCCAGGCCGCGTTCGCCGGGGTCAACGGCCTGGACATGACGGCGTTCCCGAGCGTGGTGCGCCTGGAGAACGACCTGGTGCGCCGCGCCACCGAGCTGCTCGGCGGGAGCGCGGGCACCTTCACCAGCGGGGGCACCGAGAGCTGTCTGCTCGCCGTCCTGACTGCTCGTCAGCACGCCGCGCGCGCACGGGGGATCACCGATCCGGAGCTGGTGCTCCCGGAGACCGCGCACGCGGCCTTCCACAAGGCGGCCGAGCTGTTCGGGCTGCGCGTGGTGAGCGTGCCGGTCGACCCCGGCACCTTCCGGGTGCGGCCCGCCGACGTGGCGGCCGCGCTCGGCGACCGTACCGCCCTCGTAGTCGTGTCCGCGCCCTCGTACGCCCACGGCGTCGTCGACCCCGTCGCCGAGGTCGCCGCCGAGGCCGGGCGGCGCGGCGTGCCGTGCCACGTCGACGCGTGCATCGGCGGCTGGTACCTCGGCCACCTGCGCACCGCGTCCGGCCAGGACGTGCCGGAGGTGGCGGAGTTCGACCTGCGCACGCCGGGCGTGACGTCCCTCTCCGTCGACCTGCACAAGTACGGGTACACCGCCAAGGGCGCGTCGCTGCTGCTGTTCCGCGCCCCCGGCATGCGCCGCCACGGCTGGTTCGCGCACGCCTCCTGGCCGGGCTACCCGGTCGTCAACTCCACGCTCCAGGGCACCAAGTCGGCCGGTCCGCTGGCCGCGGCCTGGGCCGTCACCGAGCGCCTGGGCACCGAGGGGTACGCCGCGCTGTCGCTGCGGGTGCACCGGGCGACCCGGGCCCTGGCCGAGGGCGTCGGGCGCGTCGAGGGGCTGCGGCTGCTCGCCGAGCCGGACGCGTCCCTGCTCGCCGTGGCGTCGGACGACCCGGACGTCGACGTGTTCGTGGTGGCGGACGAGATGCGCGCGGCCGGCTGGTACCTCCAGCCGCAGCCCGCCTTCGGGGCCTCCCCCGCCAACCTCCACCTGACGGTCACCGCCGCGGTGGCCGACGACGCGACGGTCGCGCTGCTCCTGGCCGAGCTGGCGGAGGCGGTGGTACGGGCCCGCCGCCACGGACCCGTACGCGTCGACCCTGCCCTGGTCGAGGCGGCGGCAGCGCTCGACCCCGACGCGCTGACCCCGGAGGAGGTGGAGCTCGCCCTGGCCCTGGCCGGTGTCGGCGAGGGCGGGGCGCTGCCCGCGCGGATGGCGCCCGTGCTCGCGGTGCTCCAGGCGCTGCCGGCGCGGCTGGGCGAGCGCCTGCTGCCGGAGGTCATCGGGCGGCAGTACCGGCTCTGAGGACGCGGCACGGACGCAGGGACCCGCGGACCCGCGGACCCGCGGACCCGTACGACAATGGCGTCCATGGATCCGATCACCGCGCGCTCCCTGCTCCCCGTCGCCCTGGAGGAGGCCCGCCTCGGCCTCGCCGAGGGCGGCGTACCGATCGGGGCGGCGCTGTACGGGCCGGACGGGCGGCTCCTGGGGCGCGGGCGCAACCGCCGCGTCCAGGACGGCGACCCCTCGGCGCACGGCGAGACGTCGGCGTTCCGCGCCGCCGGACGGCAGCGGAGTTATCTCGGGACGACGATGGTCACCACGCTGTCGCCGTGCTGGTACTGCAGCGGTCTGGTGCGCCAGTTCGGCATCTCGCGCGTCGTCGTCGGCGAGGCCGAGACGTTCCACGGCGGGCACGACTGGCTGGCGGAGCACGGCGTCGAGGTGGTCGTCCTGGACGACCCCGAGTGCGTGGAGCTGATGCGCGGCTTCATCGCGGCCCGGCCGGACCTGTGGTCGGAGGACATCGGCGCGTCCTGAGCCGGGCGCGCCCGTGCCCCGGCGCGGGGCACCGGGGCACGGGGACCGGCTCGGGTTCGTCAGGCCTTGTGCTGCATGGAGCCGCGGGCCGGGTTGCCCTGCTCCGCCTTCTTCGGGTCCTTCTCCTCCGCCTTGGCGCGCACGCCCTGCTCGATGCGCTCGCCGAGGGCCTTGTCGATCCGGGACCAGTAGGCGAACGCCCGCTGGAGCACCGGTTCCGTGACGCCGTTGAGCAGGTGTCCGACCACGTTGTCCACGAGCCGTTCGCGGGCCGCGTCGTCGAGGACCTCGCGGACCATGGTCCCGGCCTGGCCCCAGTCGTCGTCCTCGGCGTGGTCGACGTAGGCGGCCCGGGTGATGGCCCCGTCCGCCTCCCAGCTGGGCGGGGTCCCGTACCGCTCGGTGTCGGCGGCGGGCCCGCCCTTGGAGTTGGGCGCGTAGACCGGGTCGCTGGTCTTGCGGTACGCCATCGCGCCGTCCTTGGAGTACGTGTGGACGGGCACCACGGGCGCGTTGACCGGCAGCTGCTGGTAGTTGCCGCCGATGCGGTGGCGGTGCGCGTCGGCGTACGAGAACAGCCGCGCGAGCAGCATCCGGTCCGGGCTCGGGCCGATGCCGGGGACCAGGTTGCTGGGCTGGAAGGCGGCCTGCTCGATCTCCGCGTGGTTGTCGGTCGGGTTGCGGTCCAGGGTCATCCTGCCGACCTCGGTCAGCGGGTAGTCGGCGTGCGGCCAGACCTTGGTGAGGTCGAACGGGTTGAAGCGGTAGCCCGCCGCGTCCTCGTACGGCATCACCTGGACGTACAGCGTCCAGCTCGGGTGGTCGCCGTCGCGGATGTGCTCGAAGAGGTCGCGGGTGTGGTAGTCGGTGTCGACGGCGGCCATCTGGTCGGCCTCGTCCTGGGTGAAGAAGTCGACGCCCTGGTCGGTCTTGAAGTGGTACTTCACCCAGAACCGCTCGCCCTGGGCGTTGATCCACATGTAGGTGTGCGAGGTGTAGCCGTTCATGTGGCGCCAGGTGCGCGGGACGCCCCGGTCGCCCATCAGCCAGGTCACCTGGTGCGCGGACTCCGGGGAGAGCGTCCAGAAGTCCCACTGCATGTCGTGGTCGCGCAGGTTGTTGTCGGCCCGGCGCTTCTGGGAGCGGATGAAGTGCTGGAACTTCATCGGGTCCTTGACGAAGAACACCGGCGTGTTGTTGCCGACCATGTCGTAGTTGCCTTCGCTGGTGTAGAACTTCACCGCGAAGCCGCGCGGGTCGCGCCAGGTGTCCGGGCTGCCGCGCTCACCCGCCACCGTGGAGAACCGGGCCACCAGGTCGGTCGTGGTGCCCGGCTGGAACACGGCGGCCTTGGTGTACGCGCTGACGTCCTGGGTCACCTCGAAGCGGCCGAACGCGCCGCTGCCCTTGGCGTGCGGCTGGCGCTCCGGGATGCGCTCGCGGTTGAACTGCGCCATCTGCTCGATCAGGTAGGCGTCCTGGAGCAGGATCGGTCCGCCCGGGCCGACGGTGAGCGAGTGTTCGTCGCTCTCGACCGGGGCACCGGAGTCCGTGGTGGTCGCGTGCGGGGTGTCGGTCAAGGATCTGCCTTTCCTCGGGGGGGCCGGCGCGGGGACGGCGCGGGGCGTGATCACTGGAGCACGGGTAACCCTCGGCGAACGCCGTCAAACATGGGCGAAACGCCGGGCCGGCGGCCCGGTGGCCCGTTTGGGAGGGGCCGTGCCGGACAAGCGGGGGGTGTCGCCGGAAGGACCTGCGGCGCGTCCCCGCGCCGCCCGTCCGGCGGACCGCACCTGGAGGTACCGACATGGCCGAGAACATCTGGAGCTTTCCGAACACCGCCGGTCACACCCCGGACATCGACCTGACGGGATACCGGGTCGAGGCGACCGACGGGGCCATCGGCAAGGTCGACAAGCACACCGACGAGGCCGGGCCGCAGTACATCGTGGTGGACACGGGCGTGTGGATCTTCGGCAAGGAGGTGCTCCTGCCGGCGGGCACCATCATGAGCATCAACATGACCGCGAAGACGATCCAGGTGGCCCGGACGAAGGACGAGATCAAGAACGCGCCCGAGTTCCAGCGGGACCGCCACCTGACCGACCACGGCTACTTCGAGCAGGTCGGCATGTACTACGGCGCGGCCCCCGGCGCCTGGCCCCTGGGCCCCGGCCCGCACGGCCTGACCGGCTGAGCGCCCGCTCCCGGGGTGCATCCGGACGGGCGCGCGGACGGAAGTGGTGCACGAAGGGTTCGAGGGAGCCGCCGCCCTCGCGGGCGCCGGCGCACCACCGGGAGGAGGGCGGCATGCGCGGCTGGGGTCCTCGCGCGGCCGGGCGGCGCCGCAGGCTGCGCTTCGACGGCTGGATCGCCGGGCTCGGCACCGCCTCGGGGACGCGCCTGGTCGTCGGCCACTGGCCGCGCTCGCCGTTCGGCCCCTTCAGCGACGTGATGGCCGAGCACCCCGACGGGCAGCGGGTGCTGCTCGCCCCGACGCGGGAGACGGCGGACTTCATCCGTCGTACGTACTCCTTCGACGCCGTCCGCGTCGTGCCCGTCGCCGTCCGCCACGCCGGCCGGACCTGGACGGTGACCGCCGGGCCGCTGGACCTGCGCTTCACCACCGGCCGCCGCGGCCCCCTCGGCCTGCTCCTGCGGGCCGTGCCCGGGCCGCTGGCGAGCCGACCCCTGTGGAGCGCCCTGACCGACCGGCCCGCCCGGCTGCTGATGCCCGGGGTGCGGACGCGGGGCACGGCCGGACGGGGGCGGCGCGAGTGGTACGGGGCACGGGACCTGCACCCGGTCGTGGGCGTCACGGCGACCTGGCAGGGCGCGGACCTCGGCGGCCTCGCCCCGGTGTCGCCGCCCGTCCGCTTCGGCTTCGGCTCCGCGCCGCGCGCCCCCTCGCTCACCCGGATCACCACGACGGTGGAGGTGGGCGCGGGCGAGGAGGACCGGGCGGGCTGATTGGAGCGGGGCGGCGCGGGTAAGCGGGGCTGGCCGCCCGGCCCGAGCCGGAAGGGTACGGGGCGGCGCCTGGCCTCCCCGCCCGGCACCACCCACCTCACCCTCCGGCCGAGGAAGGCCATGACCAGTACGCAGGAGCAGCCCGCGCCGATGACGTCCCCGATACCGGGAGCGGCGCCCGGCGCGTCCGCCGAGGAGCGCATCGGGCGCATCCGCAGACGGCTGGAGCGGCTGATCGGGATCGCCGCCACCGAGGGCAACAGCCTGAAGCCGCTGCGCAACGGCGACCGGATCTTCGCCGCGATGCTCGCCGCGATCCGGGGCGCCGAGCACACCGTGGACATGATGACGTTCGTGTACTGGAAGGGCGACATCGCCCGTGACTTCGCCGAGGCGCTCGCGGAGCGGGCCCGGGCGGGCGTGCGGGTGCGGCTGCTCCTCGACGGCTTCGGCAGCCGGCTGATCGAGACCGACCTGCTCGACGCGATGGAGCGGGCCGGGGTGCAGATCGCCTGGTTCCGCAAGCCGATGTACCTCTCCCCGCTCAAGCAGAACCACCGCTGCCACCGCAAGGTCCTGGTGGTGGACGAGGAGACGGCCTTCACGGGCGGCGTGGGCATCGCCGAGGAGTGGTGCGGGGACGCCCGCGACGCGCACGAGTGGCGCGACACCCACGTCGAGGTCCGGGGCCCGGCGGTGGACGGGATCGCGGCGGCGTTCGCCCAGAACTGGGCCGAGTGCCACGACGAACTCTTCGACGAGCGGGACCGCTTCATCCGGCACGAGCCGCGGGGCAGCGCGATCGTGCAGGTGGTGCGCGGTTCGGCCAGCTTCGGCTGGCAGGACATGCAGACGCTGATCCGGGTGATGCTGGAGTCCTCGGAGGAGCGCTTCCGGCTGGCGACCGCGTACTTCTCCCCCGACCGGTACTTCATCGACCTGCTGTGCGCGACGGCCCGCCGCGGCGTCGAGGTGGAGATCCTGCTGCCGGGCCCCCACACCGACAAGCGGGTGTGCCAGCTGGCCGGCCAGCACTACTACGAGGACCTCACGGCCTGCGGCGTGAAGATCCACCAGTACCAGCCGACGATGATGCACGCGAAGGTCATCACGGTCGACGGCGTCGCCTCGCTGATCGGCTCCACGAACTTCAACCGCCGTTCGCTGGACCACGACGAGGAGGTGATGCTCGCCGTGCTGCACGAGGAGTTCACCGCCGCGCTGGACGCGGACTTCGACGCGGACGTGGCGGCGAGCGTGCTGATCAGGCCGGGGCGCTGGAAGCGCCGCTCGGTGCTCCAGCGGGCCAGGGAGCTGGCCGTGCAGCCGATCCGCCGGTTCCTGTGATCCCGTGATGCTGTGATCCTGTGATCCTGTGAGGCCGGATCCCGTACGACCTGGGCAGGTGTCCCCACGGCCGGGGCGGGTCCTCGCGCGGCTTGCTCCGGTGCCCCGGGCCTCCTCCGTGCACGCCCCGCCCGACGGGGGCCGTAGCCCCTCGGGCAAGATCGGCCCATGACCCAGACCAGCAGACGCACCGTCCTCGCCTCCGTCGCCGCCGTCGCGGCGGCCCTGCCCACCCTGAACGCGGTGGTCGGCAAGGGCGCCACCCCGGCCGCGGCGGCCGACCAGTACGCGTCGAACACCGACCTCTACACCCGTACGGCAGCCAAGGAGGGGACCGACTGGCAGCGGCGGTTCCGGATCGGCGCGCCCGTGCAGGTCACGGACAACGTCCGCGCCACCAGCAGCCCCGTGAACAGCACCGCCGTGATCGCGCCGCACGGCGGCGGCATCGAGGCGGGCACCAGCGAACTGTGCCTCGCCGTCGCCGGGTACGCGCCCTTCGACGTCGACGTGGACCCGGCGGGTGCCGCGGTGGCCGGACAGCCGCAGCGGGACTACTGGATGTTCGAGGCGCTCGCCAACTCGGCCGCCCAGCACGTCACCTCGACGCACTGCGACGACCCGGCGGCCCTCGCCGTGTGCGCGAACAACCTCTACGCCGTCTCGCTGCACGGCTTCTCCGACACCGCCGTCAAGAAGGTGATCATCGGCGGCCGGGACGAGCGCCTGCGGCGCAACCTGGCCGCCGCGTTCGCCGCGCACGGCCTGGGTCCCTCGGCGACCGACCCCGACCGGAGCGTCACGGTGGTCCTCGCGGGCGGCGACGACCCGATCAACGGCGACGACCCGGCGAACATCGTCAACCGCACCCGCAGCGGGGCGGGCGCGCAGCTGGAGATCTCCACGGCCCTGCGCAAGGCGATGTTCGGCGACTTCTCGGGCGCGGCCAAGCGCCGGACGACGGCCGGTGTGCCGAGCGCCGAGAGCCCGGCGGCCGACCACTTCTGGAACGCCTTCGTGGACGCGGTGCGCGAGGCCGTCCGCAACCACGAGCTGGGCCTGACCGCGCTGTAGTGCGTCGGGTGGGAGGGGCGGGCCCGGCTCCGGGCCCCGTCCTCGCGGCGCGGGGCGGGGCCCGCTGCGCGCCGACAATCCCCTCGCCGTCGTCCGCCCCGGGCGGATAGGTTCGGCGGCATGTCCGATCACTCTCCTGACCAGCCCTTCGTGCCCGCCGACTTCGACGTGCCCCTCGCCCTCGCCGGGGACGGGTTCCGCCTCGAACCGCTGGGGGCGCGGCACAACGACGCCGACCTGGCCGCCTGGACGTCGAGCATCGCGCACATCCGCGCCACCCCCGGCTTCGCGGAGGGCGGGTGGCCGCCCGCCGACGGGATGAGCGCCGAGGCCAACCTGCGGGACCTGGAGCGGCACGCGGCCGACTTCGCGAAGCGGTCCGGCTTCACGTACACCGTCCTGGACGACGCGGACGTGGTCGTCGGGTGCCTGTACATCTACCCGTCGCGCGAGAAGCCGGGCGTGACCGACGTCAACTCCTGGGTGCGCGCGGACCGGAGCGAGCTGGACGGTCCGGTGCACGAGGCGGTGTCGGCGTGGCTGGCCGAGCGCTGGCCCTTCGGGACGGTGGACTACCGGCCGCTGTAGCGGGCCGGTCCAGGACGGGCTCGAACACGGTTTCCACGGCAGGGTGGTTGCGCGGACCCGGACGCCGGGACGACGCTGAGGCATGGACTACGTCGCGCACTTCCGCCGCGAAGTGGAGGACTTCGGCGTCGCGGTCCGCTCGGCGTCCCGGCGGGCGCGGGGCGGGGGCGCCGTCCCCGTGCCGTCGTGCCCGGGCTGGTCGCTGGGGGACCTGGTGTTCCACCTCGGGGCGCAGCAGCGCCGCGTCGCGCACGTCGTCGGGCACGGGCTGCTGGAGCCGCCGCCCGACGACGTGCTGCTCGGGATCCCGGAGTCGGCCGCCGGGCTCCGGCCGCGCCGGGACGGGACGGGCCCGTGGACCGGGCCGGTGCCCGAGGGGTTGCTCGACTGGTTCGCGCAGGGCGCCGAGGAGCTGGCCGCGCTGTTCGCCTCGCGTGATCCGGCCGAGCGGGTGTGGACCTGGTCGGCGGAGCGGTCGGTCGGGTTCTGGGCCCGGACGCAGGCGATCGAGGCGGCGGTGCACCGCTGGGACGCGCAGGACGCGCTGGGCGCGCCCGGAGCGCTGGACCGGGAGCTGGCCGTGGACGCGGTCGGCCACACCTTCGAGGTGATGGCCCCGGCCCGGCGGGCGGCGCGGGACGCGCCGCCGGGTGGGGGTGAGCGGCTGCGGTTCCGCCAGTCGGACGGCTTCCACGTGTGGGTCGTACAACTGGAGGACGAGGTGCTGCTGTACCGGGGCAGCGAGTGCTGTCTGGTGGAGCTGACCGCGACCGCGTCGGAGCTGGCGCTCTTCCTGTGGCACCGGATCCCGAAGGACGGCCTGGAGGTGCGCGGGGACGCGGCGCTGCTCGACCGCTGGTTCAAGCTGGTGCCGCCGGTGTGAGCGGCATGGCGGCGGGCACCCGAGGGCGCCCGCCGCCGTGCACGGACTCACACCGACTCGCACAGGACATCAGACGGACTCAGCCTGGCCCAGACGGGCTCAGACGGGCTCAGGCGGGCTCAGGCGGGCTCAGGCGGGCTCAGGCGGGCTCAGACCGTGAGGACGATCTTGCCCCGGGTGCGTCCCTGTCCGCTCAGCCGCCATGCGTCCGCCGCCTCGGCCAGCGGGAAGGTGCGGTCGACGTGGACGCTGAGCTTCCCGGCGTCGGCGAGCTTCGCCAGTTCGGCCAGGTCGGTGGCGTCCGGGCGCACCCACAGCGAGTGGCCGCCCTTCTCGGCGGCGGCCTGGTCGGCGATGGAGACGAGGCGCTCGGGGCCGCCGCGCAGCAGGGCCAGCGAGAGGTCGACGACGCCGTCGCCGACGAAGTCGAGTGCGGCGTCCACGCCGTCGGGGGCGAGGGCGCGGACCCGCTCCTCGAGTCCCTCGCCGTAGGTGACCGGCTCGGCGCCGAGGTCGCGCAGGAAGTCGTGGTTGCGCTCGCTGGCGGTGCCGATGACCCGGGCGCCGAGCGCGGCCAGGATCTGCACGGCGAACGCGCCGACGCCGCCGGAGGCCGCGTGCACGAGGACGGTCTCGCCCGCCCGCACGCCGGCGCGCTGGACGGACTGGTACGCGGTGAGCCCGGCGAGCGGCACGCCGGCGGCCTGCTCCCAGCTGAGCGCGGCGGGCTTGCGGGCGAGGGTGCGGACGGGGGCGGAGACCAGTTCGGCGTACGCGCCGTTCTGCGCCCAGTCCTTGCGTACGTAACCGAACACCTCGTCGCCGACCTGGTACTCGGGTGCGTCCAGGCCGACCGCCTCGACGACGCCCGCGACGTCCCAGCCGGAGACCAGCGGGAAGCGGACCTCCATGATCGGGTCCAGGTATCCGGCGGCGAGCTTCCAGTCCACCGGGTTGACCCCGGCCGCCTTCACCCGCACCAGGACCTCACCGGGCGCCACCTTGGGCGCGGGCAGGTCGACGAGCCGCAGGTCGTCGGCGGATCCGTACTTTTCGAGTGCAACTGCCTTCATGGTCGCCATGAACACCACGTATGCCCGGATCATTCCCGGCCATAACGGGGGCCTCGGCGAGAGGCCCTCGATTCGGCGCCGGGAGCGCGCCCGGATCCGCGCCCGTCAGGGCGGCGGGAAAACGCCAGTTCAGAGCCCCGGACGCGACCCCCGGCCGCAGGGCATGCGGTTGACATTCCTTTTGGGGCCCGCATAGCTTGCGCACGACGAGGCGCTCCGGGTCCTGGGCCGAGCGCGCGAGGCGGGGAAGCGAGGGTGACCATCGTGCACGCAGCCGACGGCATACCCGTTCGCCGTGCCCGCCGCCTCCTGCTGTGCGCCGACCGCTGCGTCGACCTGCTGCGCGTCAACAGCGCCCTGTGTACGGGCCGTTCGCGCACCCTCGACCTCGCCTGACGGCTCCCCGCCGCCCCGCACTCCTCGTCCCGCGCCCCGCTCCCCGTCGCCGCCGAGCCCGGACGCCCTCCCGAACACGGAGACCCGTATCGCCATGTCCGCCACCTCGTCCCACATCCTGGACAATCCTGCCTGGGCCGCCCTCACCGGGCCGCACGCGCACTTCGCCGAGCGCGTCGGGCGCGCCGCCCGCTATCCGCGCGACGTCTCCCCCTTCACCGCCCTCCAGGACCCCGCCGACCCGCTGGCCTGGGCCGATCTCGCCGAGCTGATCGGGCCGGGGGCCGCCGTGGCCGTCACCGGGCTGCGCTCCGTGCCCGCGGGCTGGACCCTCGAACAGAGCGGGGACGGTGTCCAGCTGGTGGACACCTCGCTGCGCGCCGAGCCCGCCCCCGAGGCCGTGCGGCTCGGTGCCGCCGACGTGCCCGAGATGCTCGACCTGATCGCCCTGACCCAGCCGGGCCCCTTCCTGCCCCGCACCGTCGAACTGGGCACCTACCTCGGCATCCGCGAGGGCGGGCGGCTCATCGCGATGGCCGGCGAGCGACTGCACCCGCCCGGCTGGACCGAGATCAGCGCCGTGTGCACCCACCCCGACCACCGGGGGCGCGGTCTGGCCACACGGCTGGTGCGCGCCGTCGCGGCGGGCATCCGGGAGCGCGGCGAGACGCCCTTCATGCACGCGGCCGCGAGCAACACCGGGGCGATCGGGCTCTACGAGTCGATCGGCTTCACGCTGCGCCGCCGCACCAAGTTCTCCCTGGTCCGCTCCCCCGAGGCGCCAACCGCCGTACCCGAGTGGCAGGTCGACGCCTGCGTGGGCCCGGTGCTCGCCCCGGCCCGTCCCGTACGAGAAGAGTCCGCGCACGCGGAACAAAGGGCATAGCCGTGCTGTTGTCCTGGTTCACGAGCCGTCCCCGCCCCCTGCGCCAAGGGGTCGGGCCGGACGGCCGACGCGGGGCCCGGGGACCCCGGGCCGGAAGGGTGACGGTGAGGCTCGTGCACGCCAAGTCCCCACTCCCCGAGGCCTGTTCGACGCGCCCGCGCCGCCTCTACCTGTACTCCCGGCCGCACATCGACCTGGTGCGCGTCGCCGGCGCGCTCTGTCGCCCCTGACCGTGACCCCCGCGGCCGGCCCGTCTCCCGGGACCGGCCCCTCCCCGTGTGCCACCGCACCGGGCCCCGCCCCGCCGCGCGCACCCGCGCAGCCGGGGGCGGGCACCTCCGGGCGCCTGACCAGGAAGGTCTCACTCGCGTGTCCTCCGCATCCCCGTCCTCCTCTTCCCCCTCCTCTCCCCCGCTGCACCTGGCCGTCGCCCTCGACGGCGCGGGCTGGCACCCGGCGGCGTGGCGCGAGCCCGTCGCGCGGCCCCGGGACCTCTTCTCCGCCGCCTACTGGGCCGATCTCGTCACCGAGGCCGAGCGCGGCCTGCTGGACTTCGTGACCATCGAGGACGGCCTCGGCCCGCAGTCCTCCCGGCTCCTGGACCCGGACGACCGCACCGACCAGGTGCGCGGGCGCCTCGACGCGGTGCTGATCGCCGCCCGGGTGGCCCCGCTGACCCGGCACGTCGGCGTGGTGCCGACCGCGGTCACCACCCACACCGAGCCGTTCCACCTGTCGAAGGCGATCGCCACCCTCGACTACGTCAGCACGGGCCGCGCGGGCGTGCGCGTGCAGATCACCGCACGCCCGAACGAGGCCGCCCACTTCGGGCGCCGCGACGTGCCCCGCCTCCCGGACGGGGGCTACGGCACCGCCGAGGCACAGGAGTTGGTGCGGCCGCTGTTCGAGGAGACCGCGGACTACGTCGAGGTGGTCCGCCGGCTCTGGGACAGCTGGGAGGACGACGCCGAGATACGGGACGTGGCCACCGGCCGCTTCATCGACCGCGACAAGCTGCACTACATCGACTTCGAGGGCCAGCACTTCAGCGTCAAGGGCCCCTCGATCACCCCGCGCCCGCCGCAGGGGCAGCCCCTCGTGACGGCCCTGGGGCACGCGAGCGTCCCGTACCGGCTGATCGCCCGCGCCACCGACGTCGGCTTCGTCACCCCGCACGACGCCGGCCAGGCCCGCGCCATCGTCGACGAGATCCGCGCCGAGCAGACGGCGGCGGGGCGCGCGGACGAGACCCTGCACGTCTTCGGCGACCTGGTCGTCTTCCTCGACGAGGAGCCGGACGCGGCCGCGGCGCGACGGGCCCGCCTTGAGGAACTGGCCGGGGAGGCGTACGAGAGCGACGCCCTGGTCTTCACCGGCACGCCCGCCCAACTGGCGGACCTGCTGGTCGAGTTCCGGGCCGCCGGGCTGACCGGCTTCCGGCTGCGCCCGGCCGTCACCGGACACGACCTGCCCGCGATCACCCGGGGCCTGGTGCCCGAGCTCCAGCGGCGGGGCCTCTTCCGCGACGCGTACGAGGCCGACACCCTGCGCGGCCTGCTCGGCCTGCCCCGCCCCGCCAACCGCTACGCCGCCACCCCGGCCGCCTGAGCCCCAAGGACACCGTCATGAGCAAGCCGCTCAAGCAGATCCACCTCGCGGCCCACTTCCCGGGCGTGAACAACACGACCGTGTGGAGCGACCCCAAGGCCGGCAGCCACATCGAGTTCAGCTCCTTCGCGCACTTCGCGCAGACCGCCGAGCGCGCCAAGTTCGACTTCCTGTTCCTCGCCGAGGGCCTGCGACTGCGCGAACAGGGCGGTCACATATACGACTTGGACGTGGTCGGGCGACCGGACACCTTCACCGTGCTGGCCGCGCTGGCCGCCGTCACCGACCGCCTCGGCCTCACCGGCACCATCAACTCGACCTTCAACGAGCCCTACGAGGTGGCCCGCCAGTTCGCCAGCCTCGACCACCTGTCCGCGGGGCGGGCCGCGTGGAACGTGGTCACCTCGTGGGACGCCTTCACCGGCGAGAACTTCCGGCGCGGCGGCTTCCTGCCGCAGGAGGAGCGCTACTCGCGCGCCCAGGAGTTCCTGTCCACGACGCACGAGCTGTTCGACTCCTGGCGCGGCGACGAGATCGCCGCCGACCAGGCGACGGGCACCTTCCTGCGGGACGCGGCGGCGGGGGCCTTCGCCCACACCGGTCAGCACTTCGACATCCAGGGCCGGTTCAACGTCCCGCGCAGCCCCCAGGGCCGTCCGGTGATCTTCCAGGCCGGGGACTCCGAGGAGGGCCGCGAGTTCGCGGCGGCGAGCGCCGACGCCATCTTCAGCCGGTACGCGACCCTGGAGGACGGCCAGGCGTTCTACGCCGACGTCAAGGGCAGGCTGGCCCGCTACGGCCGCCGCCACGACCAGCTGCTGATCCTCCCGGCCGCCAGCTTCGTGCTCGGCGACACCGACGCCGAGGCCGAGGAGCACGCCCGCGAGGTGCGGCGGCTGCAGGTGAGCGGGGCGACGGCGCTGAAGCACCTGGAGTTCGTCTGGAACCGCGACCTGTCCGGGTACGACCCGGACGGGCCGCTGCCCGACGTGGACCCGCTGCTCGGGGAGCACACCGTGGCGCGCGGCCGGGCCCAGGTGCGGATGTACCGCGACCCGCTGGCGATCGCCCGCGAGTGGCGCGAGCGGGCCGCCGCCAACAACTGGTCCATCCGCGACCTGGTCATCGAGACCGGCAACCGGCAGACGTTCGTCGGCTCCCCCGCCACGGTCGCCGCGGCCATCGACGACCTGGTGCAGGCGGACGCCAGCGACGGCTTCATCCTGGTGCCGCACGTCACCCCGGGCGGCCTCGACGACTTCGCCGACCGGGTCGTGCCGCTGCTCCAGGAGCGCGGCACGTTCCGTACGGAGTACGAGGGCACGACGCTCCGCGACCACCTGGGCCTGGACCACCCGGACGGGGCGCGCGAGGAGCTGCCCGCCGCCGTGGCCGCCGGGAACTGAGGGGGCGCCATGTCGGACATCCCCCTGGGCGTCCTCGACCTGGTGCCCGTGCCGTCCGGCTCCACGGCGGCCGGGGCGCTGCGGAACTCCCTGGACCTGGCGCGCCGGGCCGAGCAACTGGGCTACGCCCGCTACTGGTTCGCGGAGCACCACCTCAACCCGGGAGTGGCCGGGTCCTCACCGGCCGTGGTCCTCGCCCTCGCCGCGTCGGCCACCTCCACGATCCGGCTCGGCTCGGGCGCGGTGCTGCTCGGGCACCGCACCGCGCTGGCCACGGTCGAGGAGTTCGGCCTGATCGACGCGCTGCACCCGGGCCGCATCGACCTGGGCCTCGGCCGCTCGGGGGGCCGTCCGCCGGGCGGCTCCCCGGCGTCCGGGCCCGCCCCCTCGGGCCGTACGGCGCCCAGGACACCGGTCGTGGACGGGCGAGCGCCCAACGGGCTCCTCGTCCCGCCGCCGTTCTCCTTCGCCCACCTGCTCGGCTCGCCCCGCGTGGCACTGCTGCAGCGGCTGCTGCACCTGCCGGGAGCGCACTCGCAGCCGTACGGCGAGCAGATCGACGACGTCCTGGCGCTGCTGGCCGGGACGTACCGGTCCGAGGACGGCCTGGAGGCCCACGCGGTGCCCGGCGAGGGCGCGGACGTCGAGGTGTGGATCCTGGGCAGCGGCGCCGGGGAGAGCGCCGAGACGGCGGGCCGGGGCGGGCTGCGGTTCGCGGCCAACTACCACGTCAGCCCCGGGACCGTCCTGCAGGCGGTGGACGCCTACCGGGACGCCTTCCGCTCGTCGGACGTACTGGAGAAGCCGTACGTGAGCGTGTCGGCGGACGTGGTCGTGGCCGAGGACGACGCGACCGCGCGCGAGCTGGCCACCGGCTACGGGCTCTGGGTGCGCAGCATCCGTACCGCCGAGGGGGCGATCCCCTTCCCCACGCCGGAGGAGGCACGGGCCCACGGCTGGTCGGAGGAGGACCGTGAGCTGGTGAGGGACCGCGTCGAGACACAGTTCGTGGGGTCGCCGGGCAGGGTCGTGGAGCAGCTGGCCCGGCTCCAGGAGGCCACCGGGGCGGACGAGTTGCTGATCACCACGATCACGCACGACCACGCCGACCGGGTGCGTTCGTACGAGCTGCTCGCCGAGGAGTGGCGGGCGGCCTGAGGCGGTGGGGGTGCCGGCGCGGATCGCGTCGGCACCCCCGGACCTATCCGAGGAGTTCGCGCACGAGTGGGCCGACCTGGTCCGTCTCGATCAGGAACCCGTCGTGGCCGTGCGCGGAGGCGATCATCCGCAGCCCGTCCGCGCCGGGGATCGCGGCCGCCAACTCCCGCTGCTGCGCGGGCGGGTAGAGCCGGTCGGAGTCGACCGCGGCGACCAGGGTCCGCGCGGTGATCCGGCGCAGGGCCGCCCGGGTCCCGCCGCGTCCGCGCCCGACGTCGTGGCTGTTCATGGCCTCGGCGAGGGTGACGTAACTGCCGGCGTCGAAGCGGCGCACCAGCTTGGCGGCGTGGTGGTCGAGGTAGGACCCGACCTGGTACCGACCGCCGCGCCACGGGTCCTCCGCCGCCTGGGCGGCGCGGCCGAAGCGGGCCTGGAGTTCGGGTTCGCTGCGGTACGTGACGTGGGCCAGGCGCCGGGCGAGGCCGAGTCCGGCGTGCGGGCCGCGGCCGGGTCCCGCGTCGTGGTAGTCGCCGCCGTGCCACCGCGGGTCGGCGCGGATCGCGTGCAGCTGGATGTCGGCCCAGGCGATCTGCTCGGCACTGGCCGCCGCCGTGGTGGCGACGAGCAGCAGCGCGTCCACCCGCTCGGGCCGACCCGCCGCCCACTCCACCGCGCGCATCCCGCCCATGGACCCGCCGAGCACCAACGCCCAGCGCTGGATATCCAGTTCGTCGGCGAGTCCGGCCTCGGCGGCGACCTGGTCGCGCTGGGTCAGGAACGGGAAGGCCGACCCCCAGGCGCGGCCGTCCGGGCGCGCCGAGGCGGGACCGGTGCTGCCCTGGCAGCCGCCGAGGACGTTGGGAGCGACGACGAACCAGCGGTCGGTGTCCAGCGGGCGGCCCGGTCCGATCAGCGCGTCCCACCAGCCGGGCGTCGGGTGGCCGGGGCCGGCGGGCCCGGCGGCGTGGCTGTCGCCGGTGAGGGCGTGCAGGACGAGCACGGCGTTCGCGCGGTCGGGCGCGAGGGTGCCCCACGTCTCGTACGCGAGCCGTGCGCCCGCCAGTTCGCCCCCGGCCTCCAGGGCGAGCGGCTTCCCGGCGGCGTACCAGAGCCTGCGGCCCGCCGGGTCCCCCTCCCGCCACGCCCCGGAGGCGGGCGGGAGGGGCGGCGCCGACCGGGGCCGTACGGTGCTCAGGACGCGCCCCGCTCCGCGTCCGCGGTCCCGCCGCCGTCGGCGCCCTTGGCCGCGCGGAAACCGGCCTCCAGATCGGCCTTGAGGTCGGCCAGGTTCTCGATGCCGACGGACAGCCGCACCAGGCCGGGCGAGGTCCCGGTGGCGGCCAGCTGCGCCTCGTCCAGCTGGCTGTGGGTGGTGGACGCGGGGTGGATGATCAGGCTGCGCACGTCGCCGATGTTGGCCAGGTGGCTGAAGAGCTCCACGGCGTCCACGAACCGCTTCCCGGCCTCCACTCCGTCGCGCAGTTCGAAGGCCAGGACCGCGCCCGCGCCGCGCGGCAGGTAGCGCTGCCCGGCCTCGTACCAGCGGTTGGACTCCAGGCCCGGGTAGTGGACGGCGGCGACCTCGTCGCGCCCCTCCAGCCACTCGGCGAGGGCCTGGGCGTTGGCGGAGTGCCGCTCGATGCGCAGGCTCAGCGTCTCCACGCCCTGGAGCAGCAGGAACGCGGAGTGCGGGGCGATCGCGGGCCCCAGGTCGCGCAGCAGCTGCACCCGCAGCTTCACGGCGAAGGCGCCGGGGCCGAGGGCCGGCCAGTAGCGCAGCCCGTGGTAGCTGGGGTCCGGCTCGCTGAAGTCGGGGAAGCGCTCGGGGTGCGCGCCGAAGTCGAAGCCGCCGCCGTCGACGACGACCCCGCCGATGGTGGTGCCGTGGCCGCCGAGGAACTTGGTCGCCGAGTGCACCACGATGTCGGCGCCGTGCTCCAGCGGCCGCAGGAGGTAGGGGGTGGGCACGGTGTTGTCGATGATGAGCGGGACGCCCTCCGCGTGGGCGACGTCGGCCACGCCGCGCACGTCGAGGACGTTGCCGCGCGGGTTGCCGAGGCTCTCGGCGAACAGGGCCTTGGTGTTCGGGCGGATCGCGGCCCGCCAGGCGTCGAGGTCGTCCGGGTCGTCGACGAAGGACACCTCGATGCCGAACTTCGGCAGGGTGTGCCGGAAGAGGTTGTACGTGCCGCCGTACAGGGACGTGCTGGACACGAGGTGGTCGCCCGCCGAGGCGAGGGTCAGGATGGCCAGCGTCTCGGCGGCCTGCCCGGAGGCGAGGGCCACGGCGGCGACACCGCCTTCCAGGGCGGCGACGCGCTGCTCGAAGACGTCCTGGGTGGGGTTGTGGATGCGGGTGTAGATGTTGCCGGGCTCGGCGAGGGCGAACAGGTCGGCGGCGTGCCGGGTGTCGCGGAAGACGAACGAGCTGGTCTGGTAGATGGGCGTGGCCCGGGCCCCGGTGGCGGGGTCGGGCGCGGCCCCGGCGTGGACCTGCTTGGTCTCGAACGACCAGGCGGAGGTGTCGGGCCCCTGGGGCGCGTCCTCGGGGGTGTGGCCGGCGGTGACGGCGTCGACGGGCTGGGACTCGGGCTGGCTCATGGGACTCCCTGGTGCGGGGTGCGGAGGCGTGCGCGGACGCACGCGTACCGGCGTACGGGGACGCGGACGTGCGGGGGCACGGAGGTGCCGGGGTGCGTACGGGGCGGCGCGCCGGGCGCGTTGCGGGCAGCACGCCTCAACGGGCGGTGCAAGAAGGGGTGTTCGAGATCCCGGGCGCCGAGCGGGGCGTCAGCTCGTGGCGGGACAGGCCGTGGTGGTGACACGCACGTAGTCCACGTGGCGGCGGGTCACGAGCACGGTCATGCGGCCAGCAAACCACACGTCGGCCGCGGACTTCCAGGAAACCCCGCAACCGCCGGGCCGCCGCGCGGAAATGGGTGGCGCAGGATGCTGCCTGGCGCCCTAGGGTGACCGGGTGACGACTCAGGTGATCGTGCTCAACGGTGGTTCCAGCTCGGGCAAGTCCGGGATCGCGCGGTGCCTCCAGGCGGTCCTGCCGGATCCCTGGCTGACCCTCGGCACGGACACCCTCGTGGACGCCCTGCCCGCGTCCCTGACGTCCTCGGACTCCGGCATCGCGTTCGCCGACGACGGCGGGGTGAGCGTCGGGCCCGGGTTCCGCGTGGTCGAGGCGGCGTGGATCGAGGGGGTCGCCGCGATGGCCCGCGCGGGCGCCCGGGTCGTCGTCGACGAGGTGTTCCTCGGCGGGGCGTCCTCGCAGGAGCGCTGGCGCAAGGCCCTCGTCGGCCTCGGGGTGCTCTGGGTCGGGGTGCGGTGCGACGCGGAGGTGGCCGCCGGGCGCGAGGTCGCGCGGGGCGACCGCACCGCCGGAATGGCCGCGTCCCAGGCGGAGTTGGTGCACCGGGGCGTGTCGTACGACCTGGAGGTCGACTCCACGCACGCGGAGGCCGTGGAGTGCGCGCGGGTCATCGCCGCCCGGGTGCGGTGAGGCTCGACCTCCGGACCGTGCCGGACGCCCGGCGCCCGGCGATTGTGCCGGGGCCCGGTGCGACGCGACCATGGGGCGTCACCCCGGGGCGCGGCCGGTGCGGTCCGGGGGCCGTGAGGGACTGGGGTGGGTCGTGCGGAGTTACACCAGCGTGCTCGTCGGCCAGTTGGCCTTCGCCGCGCTCTGCTGCTTCCCCGGTCCCGTCATCCTCGTGGTGGCGTACACGGCCTGGCGGGACGGGGCGGACTGGGCCTGGATCGCGCTGCTGGTCGGGGTGGTCTGGACGGCCCCGATCCCGTACGCGGCCGTCGCGTCCGCCCGGCGGCAGTACCCGCGCATCACCCGAGCGGACCGCGTGCGCGCGAAAGACGGCGAGAGGGACGACAAGAGGAGCGCGCCGTACGGCGAACACACCTTCGTGATGTGGGCCCCACGGCACGAACACCGTGCCGAGGGAATGGAGTTGATGCGGGCCGACGTCCTCACCGCCGCGCTCGTGCGCTACTCCCCCGACGGCGAGGCCACCTTCACGACGCACGCGGGCGACTACGCGCCCGACGAGTTCACGCCGCTGGTACGGCTGACCCTGCGGGTGCGCCCGGACGCCGCGGGACCAGAGCACGATGCGTCTCCCCCCTTCGAGGTCACCGGCGAGTGGCGGGTCCCGTCCCTGTGCCTCTCGGCGGTCACCGCCGGGCGCCTGGTCGTCCTGGCCGACCCCCGCGCACCGGGCCGGGTCACCCCGCTCTGGCCGCAGAGCGCGCTCCTCGCGGGCACCAGGACGTGCCGGGTCGTCGGCCTCGACGGGCGGACGGCCGAGGTCACGCGGCGTCCGGTGCGGCAGCTGGCGCAGATGCGCGTCTCGTGGGCGGCCGGCGGGGTCAGGATGGACGGCGACACGGTGGACCTGCGGCGCCTCGATCCCCGTACGGCCTCCCTCTACACCGCCGTCGCCGAGCGCGACCGGGCACGTCCGGAGGCACCGGCGCCGGTGAGCGAGCCGCGCGAGCGCGAGCGGTGGCTGCTGGACGGGCTGCCGGGAGAGTCCGCCGGTTTCGGCGGCGTGCGCGGGGGCTGGGCGCGGCGCGGGGGCGTCCTGGTGCGCGGGCGGTTCCTGGAGATGCGCGGGCGGACGACCTTCCAGGACCACGGCCCGGTCCTGGACACCGTGCTGCGGGTCCGACCGGCCGACGGGTCACCGCCGTTCGAGGCCGCGCGGCGGCTGACGGTGCCGATGAACTACCTGGCTCTCCTGCACCGCACCAAGGAGGTCGTCCTCTGCGCCGACGCGGCCGGGCGCGGGTACGTCATCGACTGGCAGCGCACCAACCTGCTCGCGGGGACCGCCACCGCCTCGGTCATCACCGAGGAGGGGCACGAGGAACGGCTCGACGGCCGCACCGAGTTGGTCTGGGCCCTGATGAACCTGCTGGCAGCCCGCGGGATCTCGCTCCCGTCACCCGTCCTCGACCTGCGCACGCGACGGTTGCGCCCGGTGGCGGGCGAGGTGGTCGACGTCCTGCGGCGCGCCCGTACGGACTCGGGCGCGGGCGGCGCCTGACGTACCGGGCCGTGCCGCGTGCGGGCCCGGTCTCCACCGCGCCGCCGGGGCTCGGTAGCCTCGGGGACATGGTGCGCGGTTGGATCCTCCCGTTGGTGTTCGTGGCGTGCGGTGCCGCCGTCGCGGCGTCCCTCGCCGTCGGCGGGGCGTTCGTCGCCGCCGTCGCCGTCCTTGCGGCCTTCCTGCTCCTCGGGGCGGTGAACTCGCCGCTGCTCTTCCCCCGGTCGGTCAGCGCGGCGCAGGCCCGGCGCCTCAGCGCCGCCCACGGGCGGCCCGTCGTGTACTGGCGCCCCGGCTGCGCCTTCTGCCAGCGGCTGCGCATGCGGCTCGGGCGCCGGGCCCGGCAGCTGCACTGGGTGAACATCTGGCGCGATCCGGACGGCGCCGCGACCGTGCGGGCGGCGAACGACGGCAACGAGACCGTGCCGACCGTCTTCGTGGACGGCACGCCCCACACCAATCCGGACCCCGCCTGGGTGCGCGAGCAGATCACGGCGCGGGGCCGGGGCTGAGCAGGGCCCTCCCCCACGGGGAAGGCCGTGCGGGCGCCCGCGGCTTAGCGGACGCCCGCACGATTCACGCCCTCCTACCGGCTCAGCGGCCGAGGAACGCGTCGAACACCGTCACCGTCGAGGTGTTGCCCTGCTTGTCGACGATGTCGGCCCGCAGCGCCACGCCCTTGCCCTTGGCGGGCGCGACCAGCAGCGCCTTCCCGAGGAGCAGCGGGACCTTGCGCCAGCTGACACCGTTGTCGTACGACGCCTGTACGGTCAGGGACTTGAGGTTGTCCCCGGCCGCCGCGCCCTGCACCTCCACCGGCATCCACACCGGCAGCCCCGCGCGGACCGTCGACTCCAGGTCGGCGTACGGGTGGAAGCGGGCGACCGAGACCGGCGCCGTCTTGTCGCCGTCCTTGGACCGGAAGGTCCAGCTGGCGTCCACCCGCGAGCCCACCCGGCCGATCTTCGCCTCGCGGCTCGCGGTGGTGCTCAGCGTGTAGGAGCCGTCCTCGGCCGGGAGCTTGAACGTCTGGTAGTCCAGCTCCTCGTCCGAGTCGGCCAGGACCTCGCCGTCACGCGTCAGCGTGGTGTGCGCGGACTTCAGCGTGGTGTAACCGTCGTGTCCGTCGCCGTCGGAGAAGACCTTGACGAAGGCGTACAGGGTGTTGGAGGAGCGCACCAGGCTGTGGTCGGCGTCGAGCACCGGTCCGAACGCGCCGGTGTTGAAGTCGATCCCGTACGTGCGGCCCGCCCGGTAGGCGGTCCTGGGGATCGAGTACCGCGAGTCGGTGAGCTGCCAGCCGTTCGGGAGGGTGTCGCCGAGCTGCTCGAAGCCGGTGGTCCAGGCGGCGCCCTCGGCGGTGGAGACGTAGATCCGCTGGGTGCGCGGCGCGGTCAGGGTGTGCCCGCCGGAGTACCCCATCGGGCCGTCCGTGGTCCAGCCGATGACCGAGATCCAGGCGTCCTTGCCGGGCGCGGCCTCGCCGAGGCCGAAGTCCAGCCGGGCCAGCTCGCCGCGCTGGACGTGGCGGGTGAAGCCGGTGGCGAGGCGCTGGACGGGACCGCCGAAGACCAGGGCGTACTGGGTGGTGTCCCCGGCGTCGAAGTCGGCGTCCCAGACCTGCTTCAGGGTCCCGTCAGTGACGTCGGGGCCGAGGTGGGCGGCGCGGAGGTTCCGGTACGAGGCCAGCAGCCAGCCGAACTTCTGCGTCGAGTAGCCGACCTGGACCTCGTAGGCCATGTACGCCTGGTACTGGGTGGCCGCGCGGTCCGGGACGGTGATGTCGACGGGCTTCGCCGTGCGCGCGTCCAGGGTGACCTTCTGCTCCTTGTCGACCTTCAGCTTCGGCTGGGCGATCCAGTCGGTGCCCTTGGTGCTGTCGGACCGGTCGGCGAGGATCATGCCGGACACGCTGTACTCGCCGACGGGCAGGCGCAGCGTGGTCGTGTCGCTCTTCTCGTCCACGGCGTACTCGACGCCCGCCGCGTCGCCGGTGAGACCGGTGACGTACGTCTGGAAGTGGGCGGCGGCCTTGCCGTCGCGGCCCAGGTGGCTCAACTCCACGGCGTACGACGCCACGTCGCGCTTGACGACGAAGGCGCTGCGCACGGACTGGCCGTCGCCGGAGGCGACCACGGCGCCGCTGTACTGACCGTCGGCGGCCTCGACCGAGGTGTCGGCGGTGACGGTGACGTCGGCGGTTCCGCCCGCGGGGACGGTGACGGTCGCCGGGCTGACGGTGAACATGCCCGCGGGCGCGGCCTCCCCCTTGGGGCCCGTGCCGGTGGCGGTGAGGCCGAGCGTGACGGCGGCGGCGCCCTCGTTGCGGTAGGTCAGGGTGCGGGTGAGGGGCTGGTCGTCGTCGTGGGGCCAGGCCGCCTCGCCGAAGTTCAGCGACACCGGCGCCGCGTGGACGCCCTGCGCGACGGCGCGGTCGGCCTGGATGCGGCCCGCGCCTTGCTCGTAGGCGGCGAACCCGGTGTCCTTGGCGGATCCGGTGAGCACGCCCTTGAGCCGGTCGGCCTTCCAGTCGGGGTGCCGCTGCTTCAACAGGGCTGCGGCGCCCGCGACATGGGGCGTGGCCATGGAGGTGCCGGAGATGGTGACGTACCCCTCGGGGTTCTCCCCGTACTCCTTCGCGATCGCGCTGCCGGGGGCCGAGGCGGCGGTGATGTCCACGCCGGGGGCGGTGACGTCCGGCTTGATCGCGCCGTCGCCGACGCGCGGGCCGCGACTGGAGAAGGAGGCCGTCTTGTCGGCGCTGTCGACGGCGCCGACGGTCAGCGCGCCGTCGGCCGCGCCCGGGGAGCCGACGGTGCCCGCGCCCGGGCCCTCGTTCCCGGCGGCGATGGCGAAGAGCACGCCGTCGGCCTCGGTGTGGCGGTTGATCGACTCTTCCAGCGGGTCGGTGCCGGGACTGTCGGGCCCGCCGAGGCTGAGGTTGACGACGTCGGCGCCCTCGGAGACCGCCCAGTCGATCGCGACAACGATGTCAGACTCGGCGCCGCTGCCGGTGTCGCCGAGGACCTTGCCGTCGATGATCCGGGCCCCGGGCGCCACGCCCTTGTACTTGCCGCCGGACTTCGCGCCCTTACCGGCGATGGTGGACGCCACGTGGGTGCCGTGCCCCTGGCGGTCCTTGTTGTCGGGCGAGTCGGAGAAGTTCTTCTCCACGATCTGCTGTCCGGCCAGGTCGGGGTGGGTCTCGTCGACGCCGGTGTCCAGGACGGCGACCTTGACGCCCTTGCCGTCGTAGCCCGCGGCCCACACCTTGTCGGCCCCGATCTGCGGGACGCTCACGTCGAGGCGGGCCTTGACGACGCCGTCGAGCCAGATGCGGTCCACGCCGGAACCGGTCGTGCGGACGGACGGCCCGCTCGTGTCGGTCAGCGCCTCCCACAGCCGGGGCAGGTCTCCTGCAGGGGTGGTGACGGCCTCGGCGTTCAGGGACGCGAGGCCACGGCGCACCCGGGTCGACCCGGCCTCGCGCACCTCGGCGCGGGCGGCGGCCGCCGCGCCCCGGTAGCCGACGATGACCTTGAGCCCCTTCGCGTACGCCTTCCTGGCGTCGGCGGAGGCGAGCCCGGTGGCGTCGAACAGCCGCTTGTCGGCCTTGCCTTCGGCGATCAGCCGCTGGGCGTCGACGGGGACGACGTAGTCGTGGCCCCGCTCGGAGCGGACGGAGACGGGGATGTCCTCGCGCCCCGGGGCGGGGGTGAATCCGGTGACGCGGCCGGACGTCACCTCGGCCACGTCACCGGTGACGAGCGGGACTCGGTAGGCCGGTGCGGCCTTGCCGTCGCCCGCGCGGCCCGACGGCGCGGTGCGGGTGGTGGAGGAGGGGGCGTCGGTGGCGGCGGTGGCCGGTATCGACGCGCCGGCCGCCATCGCAAGGACCGCGGTGGCGGTCATCGCGACGCGGCCCGGTGTTCTCGCCTGGCTTCGCAATTGAGTCCTTCGAGAGGTGGTGAGGTGCCGTGTCCGCGGTTGCCCGCCTTGCACCCGCGACCGGCCGAATTGCGCCGCCCTACGGATGTGTTCACGACACACGTTGCTTGCGCGGGCAGTATTCAGACACCCGCCGCCATGATCAAGAGGCGTGCACGCAAGTCGTCCACCAGGCCCTGCAATGTCGGAAAAGGGTTTACCTGTCGGCAACATGGGACTGTTTCCGGCCACGTACGGACACCCGCCCCTCAGCGAGGCGTCGCATCCGGGAACGCCCGCCGGGCCGCTTCCCGCAGTACGGAGGCCAGGGCCCGGGGGCCCGTGCGGTGGGCCGTGTGCCCCTGCCCCGCCAGGGTCACCACCCGGGCGCGGGGCAGCACCCGGGCGAGCGCGGCCAGGCGTCGGTGCAGGTGGGCCGGGCTGCGGTCGCCCTGGACGAGCGTGACCGGCAGGCCCAGTCGCGCGTACCGCTCGACGCCGACGCCGAGCGCGTCCAGCGCGTCGACGTCGGCGAGCCCCGCCGCCACCCGCGCCGTGAACGCGTCCGACGGCACCGAGCGCGCGAGGATCCCGTCGGTCACCGCCTCCGTCTCCTGGGCGATCTCCCGCAGGTGGATGCGCAGGGCCTCCCTCGCGTCCCCCGCTTCGAGTGCCCGCCGCGCGCGCCGGGCCGGCTCCGCGCCGACCAAGTCCCCGGCGAGGACCGGCGGTTCGTACAGCACCAGGCCCGCGCACACGGACGGCTCCCGCAGCGCCGCCTCCAGTGCGGCGACCGCGCCCGAGGAGTGCCCGCAGAGCAACAGGGGCCCGCCACCGAGGCGTTCGGCGACGGCCAGTATGTCCGCCGCCTCGGTCGCCACGGAGTAGTGCGGGGGTACGCGCGCCCCGGGGACGTAGATGCGCCGGGCGAACCTCACGACGCGGAAGTCTCCGGCGAGCAGCTCGGTGACCCGCTCCCAGGACGCGGGGCGCTCGGCTCCCCCGTGCACGAGGAGCAGCACAGGGCCGGAGCCGTCATCGAGGGCGGTGAGGGGGACGCCGTCGGCGGCGGTCGCGCGAAGCTCAGTCATGGGATCAAGTCTGGACTCTTGGCCGGGTGTTGGGCCGCACCGGCGCCGGGCGAGGGCACCCGCGCGCCCCGCACCGTCACGTTCCGTACGGCCGGAGGGTCAGCGCGGGGAGCCGGCACCTCCCGGCTCCCCGCGCGGACCCCGTACGACGGCGGCTAGCGTCCCGCCCCCACCTCGACCTTCTCGTCGCGCGTATCGACTTCCCTCGGCTTGACGGCACTTCCGCCCGACCGCAGCGGCCACCAGATGCCCCGCCCGAGCAGGGCCGCGGCCGCCGGGACCAGCAGCAGGGAGAGGACGAAGGCGGACAGCAGGATGCCCAGGGCGGTGGCGAAGCCGATCTGCTGGGTGGAGGGCTCCGCGTTCACCGCGAGGGCGCCGAAGGAGGCCGCCAGGACCACGCCCGCCGTGGCGATGGCCGGGGCGGTGTGGCGCACCGCGCGGGCCACCGCGGCGCGCGCCGAGCCGGCCCGGGCCATCTCCTCGCGCAGCCGGTCGCTGATCAGGATGTTGTAGTCGGTGCCCAGGGCCACCACGAACAGGAACAGCACGAGCGGCAGCACGAAGTTGACGCCCGGCCGGCCTCCGACGTGCTGGAAGACCAGCACGGAGGCGCCGAAGGTGGCCGCGAAGCAGAGGCCCACGGCCAGCATCAGGAGCACCGGCGCGAGCAGGCTGCGCAGCAGGACCAGGAGGATCAGCGCGATCAGGGCGGCGGCGACGGGGAACACCGTGCGCAGGTCCTCGTCCACGGCCGTCGCCACGTCGGCGAACACCGCGGCCGTGCCGCCGACATGGGCCGTCAGCCCGTCCGGCACCCCCTGCGCCACGGCCTTGCGGACGGGTCCCGCCACCAGGTCGCGGGCCTCCTGGGTCTGCGCGTCCACGGTGAGGTAGGCGTCGATCCGGGCGGCGGTGCGGTCGGCGCTCAAGACGGGGGCGCCGACCTCGCCCACGCCCTTCACCCCGGCGAGCGCCCGGGGCAGCCCGCCGAGCGCGGCGGCGTCGAGCCTCCGGCCGTCCTCGGCGGTGACGTACACCGTCGTCGGGTCGGACACGCCCGGCGGCAGGGAGCGGGAGATCTCGGCGGCCGTCGCGGCGGCCGGGGTTTCGCGCGGGGTGCTGCCGGTGCTGAAGTCCATGTGGACGCCCTTGACCCCGACGGCCAGCGCGCCCAGCAGCGCGACCGAACCGGCGAAGACCAGGAGGGGGCGGCGGGCGACGAGGTCGCCGACGCGTCCGGCGACGCCCGGGCGCGGGCGCTTCGTCAGCGCCTTCGACGGCCAGAACATCCGGCGGCCGCTGACGGCGAGCACCGCGGGCATCAGCGTCAGGCTGGCCACCAGCATCACCAGGACGGACACGGCCACCGAGGGGCCGAGCACCCGGAACTGGCCGAAGGTCGCCACGCCCAGGGTCGCGAAGGCCGCCACGATCGTGAGCGCCGCCGAGGTGATGGCGGTGCCGACGCGTCCGGCCACGTCCGCGGCCACCTGCCGGTGGTCGGCGCCGGGCCGGGCGCGCAGCTCCTCGCGGAAGCGGAAGAGCAGGAAGAGGAAGTAGTCCACGCCGATGCCGATGAGGACGGTGCCGATCATGCTGGGGGTGCCGGGGTCGAGGTCCACTCCGGCCAGCAGGGCCGCCCCGACGACGGTGCCGGCCGCCGCGCCGCCGACCACGGTGACCGCGAGCAGCGGGACCACCGCGGCGAGCACGCTGCGGAAGACCAGTACGTTGACCAGCACGATCAGCCCCACCATCAGCAAGCCGACCACCATCCCCGTGGTCTTCTCGGCGTCCACGCGGTCCACGACGTCGGCCAGGCCCCCGGTGAAGCCGGTGCGCAGTCCCTCCTGGGCGAACTCCGCGTCCGCCCGGTCGTGGAAGGCCCGGTACAGCGCCTGCACGCCCGGGTCGGTGGCGTTGCCCTTCAACCGCGCGGTCAGCAGGGCGAACGTGCCGTCCGGCGCCGTCATCGCCGGTGTCACCTCGGGCACCTGGGTGTGGTCCTGGGACAGGCCCTTGATCTGGCCCTCCTGCCAGGGCATGTCCACCCGGGTGCCGCTCAGCTCCTTCGCCACCGCGGCGACGTGGGCCCGGTCCGTGCCGGACAGCTTCGCGCCGTCGCGGCGGGCGACGAGGACGGTGACCGCGTTGGCGTCGGGCTCGGCGCCGAACCGCTCCTCGGCGACCTTCAGCGCGGCGGCCGCGTCGTAGGAGTCGGGCAGGAAACCGGCGCTGTCGGTCTGGGTGACGCGGAAGACCAGCACCTGTCCCATGATGGACACGAAGATGCCGACCACCGCCCACACGGCGATGACCCGCCATGGCCGGCTGGTGGAGTATCGGGTCAGGGCACGGATCACGGGGCGTCCTCCGGTACGGGTACGAGGGTGCGGGGTGCGGGGTGCGGACCCCTGGTCGCCAGGCGCTTCGGAGCGCCGGGTGCCGGGCCGGTCCCGGCGGCGGCCGGGGGTGTCCCGGCGGCGGCCGGGGGTGTCCCGGCCCAGGTCGGCCGGTGTCCCCGGCACTTCTCCAGCACATCAGCGGGCCCGGCCGGATTCCTCCGAGCGGGGAACGAGATGCCCGGTGGGAGCAGGGCCCCGCCGCCCCGCCCTCCTGGGACCCTGCTCCCAGGCCGGACTCCCCCTCGGGCCCGGAGGACACCGCCACCCGTACTGACACAATGGGTGGCACATCGGCCGGGCCCCGGGTCAACGGGGCACGGGGACGGTGGCCGGGGGCGCGCGGGGGCGGGCCCTCGTGTGCGTACGTACGACGACAGCGCGGCGAGGCCGGGCAGGGGGAGGACCAGATGCGAGGGCGCCTTGGCGGGGCGCGCCCGGCCGCGGGGAGCGGGGCCGGGCGGTGGGCGGCGGGCGACCGGGTGCCATGGAGCCAGCACGACGGTCTGGTCGCGGTCGGCTGTGCGGCGGTGGACCTGGTCGGCTTCACCGTCACCAGTCAGATGGACCAGGGGTACGTACCGGTCGCGGGCTGTCTGGTGATGGTCGCGGCGTCGTTGCTGCTGCTGGTGCGCCGCCGGGTACCGCTGGTGGCGCTGGCGGGCGTGCTCGCGGTGAACCTCTCGCTCAACTGGTTCAGCGCGATCGGCCAGCACTACGGAGCGGCGACCGTGGTCGCGCTGTTCACCGTCGTACGCGCGTGCCGCCCGGCCGTCAGCGCGGTCGCCGTCGTCGGGTGCGTCGCGGTGCTCCAGTTCGCGCACCCCGTACTGCCCGCGCCGTCGTGGCTCGACCTGGCGGCGAACATCGCGTCGGCGCTGTTCGTGACGGCGGCCGCGATCGGGGTCACCCGCTGGCAGCGCACCACCGAGGCGAACCGCAGGCTGCTCGCCGACCAGGCCGTCGCGGACGAACGCAGGCGCATCGCGCGGGAGTTGCACGACATCGTGGCCCACCACCTGACCACCATGCAGCTGCTGTCCGGTGGCGCGCGCGCCAACCTGGAGCGCTCCCCCGACGCCGCCCGCGAGGCCCTGGTCACCCTGGAGGACTCCGGGCGCACCGCCCTGCGCGAGATGCGCCACCTGCTCGACGTGCTGCGCGCGGGCGACGAACCGGACGAGGACGGTGAGCCGAGGAGCCCGCAGCCCGGCATCGCCGACCTGGACCGGGTGGTCGAGGACAGCCGCAGGTCCGGACTGCCGACCACGCTCACCACCGAGGGCGATCCGCGCACGCTGCCGCCCAGCGTCGCGCTCGCGGTGTTCCGCATCGTCCAGGAGTCCCTCACCAACGCCCGCAAGTACGCGGGGCGGGGCGCCCGCGTCGACGTACGGATCGGCTACGCGCGCGACGGGGTGAGCGTCACCGTCCTGGACGACGGGGGCGGTGCCGAGCGGCCCGCCGCGTCCGGTTCCGGCTACGGCCTGGTCGGGATGCGCGAGCGGGTGGCGCTGCACGGCGGGACGCTGCGCGCCGGTCCCGAGGACGGCGGTTTCCGCGTGCGCGCCAGCCTGCCGCTGCCCGCCGAGCGACGGGAGGCGTACGCGTGACGGGCGGACCGCCGCCCGTGCGGAGCGTGAAGGTGCTGATCGCCGACGACCAGCCGCTGGTGCGGCGCGGTCTCGCGCTGATGCTGGCGCCGGAGCCCGGCTTCGAGGTGGTCGCGGAGGCCGCCGACGGCGAGGAGGCGGTGCGGCTCGCCCACCGGCACCGGCCGGACGTCGTGGTGATGGACATCCGCATGCCGGTCCTGGACGGCATCGCGGCCACCGCGCGTCTGACGGAGGAACTGCCGGACTGCCGGGTCCTCGCGCTGAGCACCTTCGACATGGACGCGCACGTCGTCGCCGCACTGCGGGCCGGGGCCTGCGGATTCCTGCCCAAGGACATCTCCCCCGAGGACCTGGTCGCCGCCCTGCGCGTGGTCCACGAGGGCGAGGCGATCCTGGCGCCCCGGCTGCTCACGCGCCTGATCTCGGCGCACGTCACGGCGCCCGCGCGACCGCCCGCCCCGGCTCCCCCGGCGGCGTCCGAGGGGCTCACGCCGCGCGAGCACGAGGTCTGGCGACTGATCGCCACCGGCCTGGACAACGGCGAGATCGCCGCGCACCTGGGGGTGAGCGCGTCGACGGTGAAGAACCACATCACGGGCCTGTTCGCGAAGCTCGGGGTGCGCGACCGCGCGCAGGCGGTCATCGCGGCGTACGAGTCGGGGGTGGTGACGGCGCGCGGGGAGGCCTGACTGGGCTGAACGACGGAGAACGCCGGGGGCCGGGTGACCGGCCGCGGCGGCGTGCAGTTGGCCCGGTATGCACAAGCCCTCCCTGGCCACGGCCATGACCGTACTGGCCGCCGCCGCGCTGGCCGCGGCGCCGTCCGCCGCGTCCGTCGCCCCCGAGCCGCTGCCCGGCGCCCTCCCCGTCTTCGCGCACGACTACGAACTGGCCTACAGCCCGGCCCTCAAGGAGCTGACGCACGCCGAGGGCCCGGCCGCGTTCTACACCGAGCACCCGCTGTACTGCGCACAGCGCGGGCGCCGGTTCGCCGCCGCGAACATCGCGGACTTCTCCCGGGTCGCCGGAGTGAGCCTGGACCTGCTGCGGGCGGGCCGGCTGCGCTGCGGCGACGTCATCAAGGTGACGCCGGACGCGCGGGCGCTGCGGAACCACCCGGCGCCCGCCGAGGCCGTGGCGTACCTGTTGGTGGTGGACGCGAAGGGCGGGCCCGGCATCAACGTCCCGGTGTCGGTACTGGCCAGGATCAAGCCCGAGAGCCTGGGCACCGGCGTGCACGACGACCTGCGCGTGGAGAAGGCCGACCCCGCCGCAGCCCACGGCGTCCTACGCGACGAGACCCTTCCGTAGGGGGGCGGTGCCCGCGTCCCGTACGGCGGCGCGGGCGCACCGCACATGTGCCGCCGCAACGGGTCGGCCGCGGCTCACCCTACGTATGCGACGGGACCTGCGGCCACGGGATTTCGCGGTGGGAGCCCTCGTGGTCGCCGTCGACGGGCGGTACGTGCTCAAGCGCTTGCTTCGTCGTGAACTGGGCCAGCCACCGCGAAAGTTACGCATAGTGGATCTCAACCACGATATTTCTTCGGGTACTTCCGCAGACCGGTGTCCGTCTGAGATCTTGCCTCCACCCCTACAGGAGAACCGGCCCGACCGGCGCGTCACGCGCCGCCGGACCATCGGAGGACGCCTTGAGATCCCACATATCCCGCCACGCCAGACGCACCGCCGTCGCCCTCGCCGCGCTCGGTGCGGCCTCGGTCCTGCTGGCCCCCGCCGTCCCCGCCGCCGCTGCCCCCGCCGGGGCCGACGGCACCGCGCCCGTCGCACCGCGCGAGCGCGCCGCCGCCCAGGCCCCCGCCGCACAGCCGGCCGGTGCCTGGGCCGCCGGGACCCGCGCCTACCTGGTGATCAGCACCCCCGCGAACGTGGCCGCCGCCAAGACCGCCGTGACCTCCAACGGGGGCACCGTCTTCGCCTCGTACGACGCCATCGGCGTCATCGTCGCCCATTCGGCGTCCGCGACCTTCGCGTCGACGCTGCGCTCGGTCAGCGGCATCCAGCAGGTCGGCGCGACGCGCACCTCCGACGTCCCCGCGGACGCCTACAACCCGGCGCTGCCCGCCAACCCCGCCCAGTCGGCGACGACGCTCACCGAGACCAACCGCTGGGACATGACCCGCATCAAGGCCGACAAGGCCTGGGCCGTCACCACCGGCTCCCCGTCGGTCAAGGTCGGCGTCCTGGACACCGGCGTGGACGACCAGCACCAGGACATCGCGCCGAACTTCGACGCGGCGGACTCGGCCTCCTGCGCCTACGGCAAGGCCGACACCCGTACCGGCGCCTGGCGGGACGTGGACACCCACGGCACCCACGTGGCGGGCACCATCGCGGCGGCGAAGAACGGCAAGGGCGTCATCGGCGTCGCGCCGGGCGTGAAGCTCGCCTCGGTGCGCATCGCGGAGCCCGGCACCACGCTGTTCTTCGCCGAGAACACCGTCTGCGGCTTCATGTGGGCCGGTGACCACGGCTTCAAGGTCACCAACAACAGCTACTACACGGACCCGTGGCAGTTCAACTGCCCGGACAACCTCGACCAGGCGGCCATCATCGAGGGCGTCCGGCGCGCCCAGGAGTACGCCGAGTCCAAGGGCTCGCTCCAGGTCGCCGCGGCCGGCAACTCGAACATGGACCTGGCCGACAAGAAGACCGACACCGAGAGCCCGAACGACTCGACGCCGGTCACCCGCACCATCACCAACGCCTGCCTCGACATCCCGACCGAGCTGCCGGGCGTCGTGACGGTGTCCGCCATGGGCAACGGCGACGTGAAGGCCTCGTACTCCAACTTCGGCCGCGGCGTCGTCGACGTGTCCGCGCCGGGCGGCGACGGCGCCTCGGGCGTCTACTCCACCCTGCCGGGCGGCAAGTACGGCAACAAGAACGGCACCTCGATGGCGTCCCCGCACGTCACGGGCGTCGCCGCGCTGATCGCCAGCGCCAACCCGGCCCTCACCCCGGCCGACATCCGCGCCCGCCTCTCCGGCGACGCGACCGACACGGCCTGCCCGTCCGACGCCCGCTGCACCGGCACCACGACGAACAACTCCTTCTTCGGCGAGGGCCAGGTCGACGCGCTCAAGGCCGTCGGCGGCACCACCACCCCGCCGACCGGGAAGTACTTCGAGAACACCGCCGACGTCGCGGTCCCCGACAACACCACCGTCGAGAGCCCGATCACGGTCAGCGGCGTGACGGGCAACGCCCCGGCGGCCCTCAAGGTGGGCGTGGACATCAAGCACACCTACCGCGGCGACCTGGTCGTCTCGCTGGTCGCCCCCGACGGCACGGTCTACCTCCTGGAGGACTTCGCCAACAGCGACAGCGCGGACGACGTGGCGAAGACGTACACGGTCAACGCCTCGTCGGAGGCGGCGAACGGCACCTGGAAGCTGCGCGTCCAAGACGTCGCGACCCAGGACACCGGGAAGATCGACGCCTGGAACCTGACGTTCTGATCCGGATCGTCACCGATCGTCACTGTCGGTGACCTCTGACCGCCGACCGGGGCCGGGGGCGGGCGCGCAGGCGCTCCGCCCCTGGTCCCGCCCCCTGCGTTTCCTTGGCAAAAGCCAGCTGTGTTAGGCTCGGGGAGTTGCAGTTGTGGTACCCATGAACCTATTGGCGCCTGACGGGAAATGTTTCTCCTGCAGGCGCTTGTTTGTTTTTTCCGGCGTTTCCGGATGGGGCCTCTGCCTTACAGAAGGAGAACGTCATGACGCAGGGAACCGTGAAGTGGTTCAACTCTGAAAAGGGTTTCGGCTTCATCGAGCAGGACGGCGGCGGCCCCGACGTCTTCGCCCACTACTCGAACATCGCGTCCCAGGGCTTCCGTGAGCTCCAGGAGGGCCAGCGGGTCAGCTTCGACGTCGCGCAGGGCCAGAAGGGCCTGCAGGCGGAGAACATCGTCCCCGCCTGACCGCAGGGCGTGTCATCCGCCGACCGGGGTCCGCACCAGCACGGTGCGGACCCCGGCTCGCGCTGTTTCCAGGCTCTTCAGGAAGGCAGACCGCATGTCCCGCAAGCCCCAGAAGAAGACGAGCCGACGCACCCCGGCCGCTTCGTCCCCCGCGTCGCCCAGGGAGTTCCGGGTGCCCGAGGGCACCACACCCGCCCTCCCCGCCGTCGAGGACTTCGCGCTTCTGGACATGCCCGAGGCGCTCCTGAAGACCCTCGCGGCCCAGGGCGTGACCACGCCCTTCCCGATCCAGGCCGCCACGCTGCCGAACTCGCTGGCAGGCCGTGACCTGCTCGGCCGCGGCCGTACCGGCTCCGGCAAGACGCTGGCCTTCGGCCTGGCGCTGCTGGCCCGTACGGCGGGGCTGCGCGCCCAGCCCAAGGCCCCGCTGGCCCTGGTCCTGGTGCCCACCCGCGAGCTCGCCCAGCAGGTGACCGACGCGCTCACCCCGTACGCGACCTCGGTGAACCTGCGCATGACCACCGTGGTCGGCGGCCTCTCGATCACCCGCCAGGCCTCTGCGCTGCGGCGCGGCGCCGAGGTGGTCGTGGCCAGCCCCGGCCGGCTGAACGACCTGGTGGAGCGTGGTGACTGCGTGCTCGACCAGGTGCGCATCACGGTCCTCGACGAGGCCGACCAGATGACCGACATGGGCTTCCTGCCGCAGATCACCCGGCTGATCCAGCAGGTGCGCCCGGACGGCCAGCGGATGCTGTTCTCGGCGACCCTCGACGCGAACATCGACAAGCTGGTGCAGCGGTTCCTGACCGACCCCGTGGTGCACTCCGTGGACCCGTCGGCCGGTGCGGTGAGCACGATGGAGCACCACGTGCTGCACGTCATGGACCAGCCCGACAAGAAGGCCGTCGCCGCGCGCATCGCCGCCCGCGAGGGCCGGGTGATCCTCTTCGTGGACACCAAGCGGTCCGCCGACCGCCTCGCCAAGCGGCTGCTCGCCTCCGGCGTGCTGGCCTCGCCGCTGCACGGCGGGCGCTCGCAGCCGCAGCGCAACCGCACCCTGGAGCAGTTCAAGAACGGCCAGGTCACGGCGCTGGTGGCGACGAACGTCGCGGCCCGCGGCATACACATCGACGACCTCGACCTCGTGGTGAACGTCGACCCGCCGACCGACCACAAGGACTACCTGCACCGCGGTGGCCGCACGGCCCGCGCGGGCGGGTCCGGCACCGTGGTCACGCTGGTGCTGCCGGAGGAGAAGCGGGACGTCACCAAGCTGATGTCCGACGCGGGCATCCGGCCGCGCACCACCCGGATCAAGTCGACCGACCCCGAGCTGGCCGAGATCACCGGCGCCCGCGAGCCGTCGGGCGTCCCGGTCACCATCCCGGTCCCGCAGCCGACCGCACCGGCCTCCTCGCGCCCGGAGCGCAAGGACGGCGACGCCAAGGACGGGAGCTCGCGCCGGGGACGCTCCGGCCGCCGCCGTAGCGGTGGCGGTCGCTCCACCGCCACCGGTACCGCGACCGGCGAGGGCACGCAGGGCCGGGGCACCCAGAGCCGGGGCTCGGAGCGCCGTACCGGCTCGGAGCGCGCCACCGGTGACGGTGTCCGCCGTACCGAGCGCAAGCCCGCGTCCCGTACGCAGGGCGGGTCCGCGTCCCGTACGACCGGCTCGGGCGCGGGCGCGTCCCGTACCGGTGGTGGCGCGGCCTCCGGGTCCGGGGCCGGGGCCGGGGGCTCCTCCCGGCGCGGCTCGCGCGGCGGCCGGCGCGGTGGCGCCGGTGCGTCCGGGCGCGGGAGCCGGGAGGGCTGACCACCCTGACACCCGGCTGACACCGGCTGAGGTCTGACGGAGGGCGGCGCCGCACGGCGCCGCCCTCTTCCTCAGGGGATGGCAACGTTGTCAGCCAGACGTCGAGGACGTCACGGCGTGTAGACCGCGTTGCTCCCGTACAGCTTCTGCGTGAAGGAGGAGACGTACGAGCTGCGGTCGCCGGCGTTCAGGTTGTACGTCAGGTACACCCCGTACCCCTCGCTCACCGTGCGCTGCGCGAGGCTGGCGGCGGTGCCGGACGGGGTCGCCTGGATGTCGACGGCCGCCGGGGAGAGGCCGGACTTCGGCAGGGCGATGCCCGGGACGCCCCAGGTGCCGTAGTACGGGTTCCAGGCGTAGTTGAACTTCGAGGAGACGTCCACGCCGCCGTACGAGAGGCGGGAGGCCGAAGGGCCGATGTTGTACAGCGAGATCAGCTTGTTCGGCAGGTAACCGCGCAGCGCGGTCACCACGTTGACGAACGAGCTGGCGTTGGGCTGGCCGGTGCCGTTCTTGCCGTACTCCGCGTACTCGTCGTCGAAGTCGATGCCGTCGAGGCCGTACTTGGTGACGGCGTCGGACATCTGCTTGGCGAAGGCCGAAGCGGCGGTCTGGTTCGGGAAGTTGGCGAAGCCCGCGCCCTGGTGGTTGCCGAGCACCGACAGCATGACCTTGATGCCCTTGGCCTGCAGCGGGCGGATCTGGGTGGCAGCGTTGTCAAGGACGCGCTGCACGTTCTCGTTGAAGTAGAGGTAGGCGGACTTCTTCGTGGTGTCGTAGTTGATGTTCGCGGCGAAGATGACCGCGACGTCGAAGACGTTCCCGCCGCCGTTGGCCAGCTTGTACTTGCCGACGTTCAGCATGCTGTCGCTGTTGACCTCGATGTACGCGACCGAGGTGGGCCCCTGCTTGGCGACGGGGGCCGCCGCGGTGGCCGTGGTGGTGGCCGTGGTGCCGCCGGCGAACAGCGCGGCGGTCAGGACGGTGAACAGGGCGGTGCGGACTCTGCCCCGGCCGGACGTGAACCTCATCGGTGGGCCTCTCGTGGAAGGGAACTGCTCGTGGGGGACTGCTCGTCGGGGGACTGCTCGTGCGGGACCGCACGGCCCGGCGGCCGTGAGTGACGGCTCGTCAACGAGCCCGTACGCGCCGCGTTCGCCCGACCGGGTGGGAGCCTGCCACACCCGGGACTGTCCTGAACAGGAGGCGTTCGTACATGATCCAACCCGGTTTTCCGATCACAACGCTCATGTTGGTCATGTCTCTTGATCGAGTGGATCGGGTCGAGTACAACGGCTGCGCGCGACACCTCCCACCCCCACAGGAGCCACTCCCCCCATGACAGACATCAACCGGCGCCGTTTCCTGCAGATCGCCGGGGCCACCGCGGCCTCCGCCGCCCTGTCCAGCTCCATCGACCGCGCCGCCGCGATCCCCGCGGCGCGGCGCAGCGGAACCCTGGAGGACGTCGAGCACATCGTCGTCCTGATGCAGGAGAACCGCTCCTTCGACCACTACTTCGGTACGCTCAGGGGCGTCCGCGGCTTCGGGGACCCGCGCCCCGTCACCCTGCCCAGCGGCAAGCCCGTGTGGCACCAGTCCGGCGGCGGCACGGAGACGCTGCCCTACCGGCCGGACGCCGACGACCTGGGCATGCGCTTCATCGCGGGGCTCGACCACGACTGGGCCGGCGGCCACAGCGCCTTCAACGGCGGCGCGTACGACAACTGGGTCCCCGCCAAGGGCACCGGTGCGATGGCGTACCTGACGCGGCGCGACATCCCGTTCCACCACGCGCTCGCCGACGCGTTCACCGTCTGCGACGCGTACCACTGCTCGTTCATGGGCGCGACCGACCCCAACCGCTACTACATGCTCACCGGGCACGTCGGCAACGACGGCGCGGGCGGCGGACCGGTCCTCGGCAACCAGGAGGCGGGGTACGGCTGGACGACGTACGCCGAGCGCCTCGAGCGCGCGGGGGTGAGCTGGAAGGTGTACCAGGACGTCGGCGACGGCCTCGACGCGGCCGGCGGCTGGGGCTGGATCGACGACGCCTACCGGGGCAACTACGGCGACAACTCCCTGCTGTACTTCAACAGTTACCGGGGCGCCAAGCCCGGCGACCCGCTGTACGAGAAGGCGCGCACCGGCACGAACGCCAAGGCGGGCGACGGCTACTTCGACCGGCTGCGCGCCGACGTCGCCGCCGGCACCCTGCCGCAGGTGTCCTGGATCGCCGCGCCCGAGGCCTTCAGCGAGCACCCCAACTGGCCCACCAACTACGGCGCCTGGTACATCTCCCGGGTGCTCGACGCGCTGACGTCCAACCCGGAGGTGTGGGCGAGGACGGCGCTGTTCCTCACGTACGACGAGAACGACGGCTACTTCGACCACGTCGTGCCGCCCGTGCCGCCGGCCTCGGCGGACGAGGGCCGGTCCACGGTCGACACCGCCCTGGACCACTACCCGGGCGGCGGCTCCTACGCGGCCGGGCCCTACGGCCTCGGCATGCGCGTGCCGATGGTCGTCGTCTCGCCGTGGTCCACGGGCGGTTACGTCTGCTCGGAGACCTTCGACCACACCTCGGTCATCCGCTTCATGGAGGAGCGCTTCGGCGTGCGGGAGACGAACATCTCCCCCTGGCGCAGGGCCATTTGCGGCGACCTCACCTCCGCGTTCGACTTCTCCCTGGAGGTCACCTCCCCGGCCTCGCTGCCCGACACCTCGGGCTACGAGCCGCCGGACCGCGAGCGCCACGAGAGCTACGTGCCGACGCCGCCCGCGACGGGGGCGCTGCCGAAGCAGGAGGCGGGCTCGCGCCCGACCCGGCCGCTGCCGTACGCGCCCTACGTGGACGGCGCGGCCGACGTCGGCACCGGGAAGTACCAGCTGACGTTCGGCAGCGGGGACGCGGCGGGCGCGGCCTTCCAGGTGCGGTCGCAGAGCCGTACGGACGGGCCGTGGACGTACACCACGGAGGCCGCGAAGTCCCTGTCCGACAGCTGGAACTCGTCGTACTCCCAGGGGCGTTACGACCTGACGGTGCACGGCCCCGGCGGCTTCCTGCGCGCCTTCAAGGGCGACAACAAGACCGCGGAGCCCGAGGTGACCGCGCGGCACGACGCCGCGACCGGCAACCTGCGGCTGACCCTGCGCAACCCGGCCTCCGCCGACGCGCGCGTCACCGTGACGAACGCCTACGGCGGTGCGCCGGTGACCACCGTCGTGCGGGCCGGTGCGAGCGTGGAGCGGACGGTGGACCTGAGCGGCACCCGGCGGTGGTACGACCTGGAGGTGGTGGTGGAGGGCGACTCCGGCTACCTGCGGCGCCTCGCGGGGCACGTCGAGAACGGTGAGCCGGGGGTGAGCGACCCGCACATCGCGACGGCCTGATCCGCACGGCGGGTCTTCCGAGCACGACGGCGCCCCGGGAACGGCCCGGGGCGCCGTCGCGCGTATGTAAACGACGTGGGTCGGTGCTGGTCAGCGCGCGTCAGTAGCGGACCCACAGGACGTAGACGTCGGGGCGGGACGGGGCGAAGGGTTCGCAGAAGTAGAGCGCCCCCCAGATGTTGCGGCCGGCCTGGCCGGCCGCGTTGCACTCCGCGAGGGAGGCGTGGTGACTGCGGGCGTAGAAGCCGGGCGGGGCCGCTTCGGCGGTGGCGGCGGTGCCGAGCGCGAGTGCTGATCCAGCCACGACGGTGGCGACGGCGGCTGCGATACGACGGTACATGGCAGGCCCTCCTGAAGGCGCCGGTCGTCCCGGCGCAGAGCATGACGATGCGTGACGTACGGGTCGTGCTGGCCCATCAGGCGATATCGGCTGCGCAGCCGGGACGAACCTAGCGGGCGTCCCGTACACCGCACAACAGGTCTAGGCCAATCAATTCCAGCGAGCGGGCCGGTCCCGGTGGGGCCTCCTCACGCCGGCTCGGCGGGACGGGGACCGCTTCCCCACGCCGTCCGACGGGCCCGGACAGGCGCCCTTCCTCACACCGTCCTGACGGGACGGGCCCGAGGCCTTACGCACACGGAGCAGCGGGCGTTCCGTCATCCAGCAGATACACCGCCCTCCTAGCGTGATCGACGTCCGCAAGGCCCGACCCGCACCACCGCGGTGTCGCACGGCGCGGGGCCGCGCGGCGCGCACCCGACGCGCCGCGGCACCCAGAGAGGCGAGAAGCCCATGACCACCCCCGTCTTCGCCCACCTCCCGTCCCACCGGCCGCCGTGCGCACCCGAACGGCGCGAGGAGATCCTCCGCTCTCCCGGCTTCGGCCACCACTTCACCGACCACATGGTCACCCTCAGGTGGAACGAGCGGCGCGGCTGGCACGACGGGCAGGTCCGCCCGTACGCCCCGCTGCCCCTCGACCCGGCCGCCATGGTCCTGCACTACGGGCAGGGCGTCTTCGAGGGCCTCAAGGTCCACCGGGGGCCCGACGGGAGGCTCGCCGCCTTCCGGCCCGTGCTGAACGCGCGGCGCTTCCGGGAGTCGGCCGCCCGCATGGCCATGCCCGAGCTCCCCGAGGAGACGTTCCTCGCCGCCTGCGACGCGCTCGTCGCCCGGGACCGCGCCTGGGTGTCGGGACGACCGGGCCACTCGCTCTACCTGCGCCCGTTCCTGATCGCCACCGAGCCGGGACTCGGGGTGCGACCGGCCCGCGAGTACCTCTTCGCCGTCATCGCCTCCCCCACCGAGGGCTACTTCGCCCGGGGAGGCGACCCGGTGTCGGTGTGGATCTGCGAGGAGTACGTGCGGGCCGCGCCGGGCGGCACCGGCGCGGCCAAGACCGGCGCCAACTACGCCGCGTCCCTCCTCGGCCAGGCCCAGGCGGAGGAGCGGGGCTGCGACCAGGTGGTCTGGCTCGACGCGCAGGAGCGCAGGTGGGTCGAGGAGATGGGCGCGATGAACCTGTTCTTCGTGTACGGGGACCGCGTCGTCACGCCCCGCCTGACCGGCTCCCTGCTGCCGGGCATCACGCGCTCCTCGCTGCTCGACCTCGCCCGCGACCTGGGCCACCGGGCCGAGGAGGGGCGGATCTCTGTACGGCAGTGGCAGCGGGACGCCGCGAACGGCTCGCTGACCGAGGTGTTCGCCTGCGGCACCGCCGCGGTGATCACGCCCGTGGGGCGGGCCAGCTCGGCGGCCGGCCCGTGGACGGTCGGCGACGGACGGTGCGGCCCGGTCACCGCGCGGCTGCGGGAGGCGCTCACGGCGATCCAGCGCGGCACGGCGGCGGACCGGCGCGGATGGATGCGCGAGGTCGCGCCCGCCCCGGCCCTGTCGGCGGTCTGACGACGCGCCGCGCCCCCTCGCGCGCCCCACCCTCTCGTGCGCGCGCCGCCGGTCCCGTACGCGTCCGCCGAGTCCGGACCCGTCCCGCCCCCGCCACTCCCCCACTCCCCACTCCCCCACTCCCCACTCCCCACTCCCAACGCCCAACGCCCAACGCCCAACGCCCCCAGGAGGTCCCCCATGTCTTCCCCCACCACCCTGGCCGCCCTGCCCGCCGCCCTCGGGCGCCCGCACTTCATCGGCGTCGGCGGCTCCGGCATGTCCGCCATCGCGAAACTGCTCGTCGGGCGCGGCGCCCGCGTCTCGGGCAGCGACGCGTACGACTCCGCCACGCTCCCCGCCCTGCGCGCGCTGGGCGCCGGGGTGTCCGCCGGGCACGGGGCGGACCGGCTGCCCTCCGACGCGAGCTGCGTGGTCGTCTCCAGCGCCATCGCCCCCGACAACCCCGAGCTGGTACGGGCCGGGGACCTGGGCGTGCCGGTCCTGCACCGCTCGCAGGCGCTGGCCGCGCTGATCGCGGGGAGCAGGACCGTCGCGGTGGCCGGTACGCACGGCAAGACCACGACCTCCTCGATGCTGGCCGTGGCGCTGACCGCGATGGGCGCGGACCCCTCGTACGCCATCGGGGCCGACCTCGACGCCCCCTGCTCCAACGCGCGCCGGGGCGACAGCGACCTCTTCGTGGTCGAGGCGGACGAGAGCGACCGCAGCTTCCACGCCTACCGGCCCGAGGTCGCGGTCGTCCTGAACGTGGAGTTCGAGCACCACGCCAACTACGCCTCCCTGGAGGCGGTCCACGAGTCCTTCGAGACCTTCGTCGCCGGCGTCGAACCCGGCGGCACCCTGATCGTCTCCGCCGACGACCCGGGCGCGCGGGAACTGACCCGGCGGCTCGGCGCGCACCGGCCCGCGCGCGTCGTGACGTACGGCGAGGCGGAGGACGCCGACGTGCGCATCCGGAGCATCGCCCGCCGGGGCGGCCTGAGCCAGGTCCGGGTCACGCTCGGCCCCCGCACCCTGCTCTTCACAGTCCCGGTGCCCGGCCGGCACTACGCCCACAACGCGGTCGCCGCGCTGGCCGCGGGCCACGCGCTCGGCCTGGACGTCGTCCGACTGGCCGACGCGCTCGGCTCGTACACCGGGGCCAGGCGCCGGCTGGAGCCGAAGGGCACCGCCGCGGGCGTCACGGTCGTCGACACCTACGCCCACCACCCGACGGAGATGCGGGCCGACCTGGAGGCGCTGCGGGAGATGTACGGGGAGCGGCGCCTCCTCGTCGTCTACCAGCCGCACCTGTTCTCCCGCACCCGGCACCTGGGCGCCGCGATGGGGCGGGCGCTGGCGCTGGCCGACGCCTCGCTGGTCCTCGACGTCTACCCGGCGCGCGAGGAACCACTGCCCGGCGTCACCAGCGCGCTGGTGGTCGACGCGGCCGTGGAGGCGGGCGCGCACGTCCGCGCGGTGCACGACATGGCGGCGGCCCCCGGACTGCTCGCCGGGGCGGCCCGTCCCGGCGACGTGCTGGTCACGATGGGCGGCGGGGACGTCACCCTGCTCGGGCCGCTGATTCTGGACGAACTGCGCGGGACCGCCTCCCCCGCCGGGACCGGGTGAGCGACCGTGGCCCTCATGAACGCCACCACCGCGCACCCCGGCACCCGCCTGCCCGGCCGGCGCCCCTGCTTCCCCTGCGTGCGCCGACTCGTCGAGCAGGGAGTGCGCGAGCGGGTGTACCCCGGGGCCGTGTGGGCCGTCGGCGACGCCTCGGGCACGCACGCGTCGGGCACGGCCGGAACGCTCACCGGGGACCCCGCCGGGCCGCCGACGCTGCCCGGCACGGCCTTCGACGTCGCGAGCTTCACCAAGGTGTTCGCCACCTGGTCCTCGGTCGGCGCCCTGTGGGAGGCGGGCCTGCTCGACCCGTACGCGCCGCTCGGCACGTACTGGCCCGCCGTGGCGGGCCGCCCGGTGGGCGGGCTGACCGCGCACCAGCTCCTCACCCACACCGCCGGACTGCCGCTGCGCGCCCAGCTGAAGCCGCTGTACGGCAGCGACCCGGCGGCCGTGCGCCGGGGCGTGCTGAGCGCGGCGCTGCGGCGTCCGCCCGGCGAGGCCGTGGAGTACACCGACCGGGCCGCCATCATCCTGGGCTTCCTGGTGGAGGACCTGACGGGACGGCCGCTGGGGGTCTGCGCCGAGGAGGGGACGTTCCTGCCACTGGGCATGGGCAGCACCCGCTACGGGCCCCTCCCCTTCGCCCGGCGGACCCGTTGCGCGCCGACGGAGCTCGATCCGGAGACCGGCCGGCACGCCTGGGGCACGGTGCACGACTACTCCGCCCGGGTCCTCGGCTCCTCGTGCGGCAGCGCGGGGCTCTTCTCCACGGCCGACGACGTGGCCGCCTTCCTGCGCCACGTCCTGGGCGGCACTCCGGGCACCGCACCGGCCGGCTTCGGCCCGCGCTGGGTCACGGAGTCACTGCGCGTCCACACGGGCGCCCTGCGCCCGGTGCGCGGGCTGCTGTGGCACCTGGCGCCGGGGACCGCGCCCGCCGCGGACGTCTGGGCGCACTACGGGTTCACCGGTACGGGGATGTGGGTGTGCCCGCGCAAGGGACGCTGGGCCCTGCTGCTCACCAACAAGCTCCACTTCGGCCGCGAGCGGGGCCCGATGACCGGGGTGCGCGACCGGTTCCGTGAGCTCGCGTTCGCATGAGCGCGACCGCTTCCGGCAGTTCGCGTTCGCATGAGCCCGATCGCCTCCGGCCGCTCGCGTCCACGCGAGCCGTCGCACGCCGCCCCCGGCGGAGTCCGATGAACACCACGACGAAAGCACAGAGGTACGCATGATGACCGCCCGACAGCTGTACCCTGCACGTCCCGCACGCCTGCTGACGCACCGCCCGCACACCGCCCCGGGCGGCACCCTGACCGAGGTCGCCCCTCCCGGCCTGGACGAGATACGCGCCGCGCGCGACAGGCTCCGCGCGGTGGTCCGCAGGACACCGCTGGAGAGCAGCCGCCACCTCAGCGCCCTCGCGGGCACCCCCGTCCACCTCAAGTGCGAACACCTGCAGCGCACCGGTTCGTTCAAGCTGCGCGGCGCCTACGTCAGGCTGGCGTCCCTCTCCCCGGCGGAGCGGGCGCGCGGCGTCGTGGCGGCCAGTGCGGGCAACCACGCGCAGGGCGTCGCGCTGGCCGCGTCGCTGCTCGGGATGCGCGCCACCGTGTTCATGCCGGTGGGGGCGCCCGCGCCCAAGGTGGCCGCGACGCGCGAGTACGGGGCCGAGGTGCGGCTGGCCGGGGCGGTGGTGGACGAGACCCTGGAGGTCGCCCAGGCCCACGCGCGGCTGACCGGCACGGTGTTCGTCCACCCCTTCGACCACCGGGACGTCGTCGCAGGGCAGGCCACGGTGGGCCTGGAGATCGTCGAGCAGTGCCCGCCGGTGCGGACGATCCTGGTGGGCGTGGGCGGCGGGGGGCTCGCGGCGGGGGTGGCCCTGGCGGTGAAGGCCCACGACCCGGACATCCGGGTGATCGGGGTGCAGGCGCGCAACGCGGCCGCCTATCCCGCGTCACTGGCGCTCGGCCGCCCGGTGACGGTCCCGCCCCGGCCGACGGTCGCGGACGGCATCATGGTGGCCCGGCCAGGGCGGCTGCCCTTCGCGGTGCTGGAGAAGCTCGTCGACGACGTCCGTACGGTGTCGGAGGACGCGCTGGGGGCGGCGGTGCTCACCTGCATGCAGCGCCTGAAGATGGTGGTGGAACCGGCCGGGGCGAGCCCCGTCGCCGCCCTGCTCGACGGCCGGGGACGCTTCGAGGGCCCGGTGGTCGCCGTGCTCTCGGGCGGCAACATCGACCCGGACGTCGCCGGGCGCCTGCTGCGGGGCGCAGCGTGAGTGACCGGGGCCGGGGCCGGCCTGCTCGTACCGTCCGGTCGTGTGGTCGTGCGGTGGGCGTGGTCGTGCGGGCTCACCAGACGCCGTCGTACAGCTCCTTGAGCCAGCGCAGGGACTCGGACGGGTCGCGGGCGACGGCGGCCAGGCGGTTGAGCTGGACCAGGTGGTGCTCGACGGTGACCGGGTCCTGGAGGAACACCGATCCCGCCAGCTGCTCGCAGTACACCGCGTCGGGCAGGTCGACCCGGCCGAAGCGCAGGTACGTGACGTTGCCGGTCAGGGCCGCGACGCCCATGGCCTCGGGCTGGACCACCTGGACGGCGGCCTCTCGCCGCTCGACGCACTCGATGAGGTGGCCGACCTGGGCCCGCATGACCTCCCGGTCGGAGACGGACCAGCGCAGGGCCTCCTCGCGCACCGCCACCCACAGCTGCGGGGCGGCGTCCTGCGCCAGTTGGAGCTCGCGCTGGCGCTGGCGCTCCATGCGCAGCTCCACGAGCTCGGCGACCTGGTGCGCGGTGCGGCCGGGCCGCTCCCCCCAGATGACGTCGGCGGCGTACGCCGCGGTCTGCAACAGGCCGGGCACGTAGTTGGGTTCGTAGATGCGGATCCGGAAGGCGGCGCCTTCGAGGGAGATCAGCGGCTCGAAGAAGTCCTGGACGCTGTCGTGCCAGGGCTGCCAGTACTCGGGCTCCCGCGCGTGCTCGAGGAGCTGCATGAACTCCCGTACGTGTACGGGGTTGTCGACCCCGTACAGCGCGAGCAGCGCGCGGGCGTCGGCCGACTTGCAACTCTGCCGGCCGCCCTCGACGCGGTCGACCTTCGCCTCGGAGAGCCCCAGCCGACGGGCGACCTCGGCGCGGGAGAGGCCGGAGGAGAGGCGCAGTCTGCGCAACTGCCCACCCAGGATGATCTTCAGGGCGGAGGGGTAGTTCTCCATCCGGCTCAGCCCGTCGAGGGACAGCGCCCGCCCGGCGCCGTACGGCTCACCCGAACGGGAAGTGAAGTCCTCTTGCGCGGCACACATGCACGGCTCCCGGGTCACTACGCGGAATCCCAGTATCCCCTCAACCATCCGTGGCGGAAAGGAGGTTGTGCCTCGGTGAGGATTTTCGGCCAATACCGGTCGCACCACGGTGTCACGTCCGTGCGTCGTACCCCGTGCGTCGTACCGGAGCCACCGGCCCCGGCGCCCGGCCCGACGACCCGCGCGGCGACGCGAGTACCACGGGCCGGGCGCCGTGCGTCACTTGGGCGGGGCCGCGGGCTGGAAGACCGCGTCGAGCACCTGGCGGGCGATGTCGATGCCGAAGCCGGTGAACATCTGGGCCGACAGCAGGCTCATCTGCGTCGTCAGGGCGGCGCCGCTGGCGATGAGGGCGCCGTAGTCGTTGCGGGACCGGGCGTCCGCCAGCTTGCGGACCTCCTTCTTGATGGCGTCGATGGTGGCGGCGAGGATCGGGGAGGTGCTGCGGTGGGCCGGTGGACCGCCGGGGATGATGGCCAGCAGGTTGTCGAGCGAGGCGTCCACCTTCTTCAGGCCGACCTCCAGCTTCACCTGGTCCATCTGGCCGTTGAAGACGTCGCCCGCGAAGTTGGAGGTCTCGGCGTTCGCGGCGCCCATCTTGCCGAAGGTGTAGAACCCCTTGGCCTGGCGCCGCATCTCCCGCTCGGTGCCCGCGTCCGGGGGCGGCGGGTCCGCCAGGGGGTCCGTGGCCGGCGTGCCCGCGGCCGCCACCCGTACCGCCGCCTCCGGGCCCGCCGTGTGGGCCGCCGCCGTCGTGACCGGTCCCGCCAGCACACCGGCACACGCCAGCGCGCTCGCGCACCACACCAGTGATCTACGCATCCGCCTCGCTCCTCGCTGTGGACCTGACATCGCGTCAGGCACCCTCAGGCTTAACAGCGGTCCGGGCGCGCCGCACAAGGTGATGCTCCACTTGATGCCCCACCCGATGCTCCACTCGATGCTCCGCTTCGCGACGCGGGCCTCTGCCGGGGTGGCTCCGGGGTGGCCGGCACGGGCGTCGGCGTGGGGTCTCAGGGGAAGCGCAGCGCGATGGCGAGTCCCCCGGCCGGGCCCGGTACGGCGGTCAGTTCCGCGTCGTGGGCCCGGGCGATGGACGCGGCGATCGACAGGCCGAGGCCGTGACCGCTGGTGCCCGTACGGTCGCCGTCCAGGCGGCGGAAGGGCTCGAAGAGCCCGGGGACGCGCTCGGCGGGCACGCGCGGGCCGGTGTTGGTGACGGTCACGGTCCGGCCCTCGAACGTCACGTCCACCCGGCCCCCTTCGTGGTTGTACCGCACGGCGTTGTCCACCAGGTTGGACAGCAGGTGCCGCAGGAGCAGCGGGTCACCCAGGACCGTGAGCGGCGCGCCCTCCGCGACGGCGACGGCCACCCCGGCCTCGTCGGCCCGCGCGGCCTGGTCCGCCGTGACCTGGCGGGCGGTGGCCACCAGGTCGACTGGCCCGCTCTCCTCCAGGCCCCGGTCGCTGCGGGCCAGCAGCAGGAGCGCCTCCACCATCCGCGTCGCGTCGCGGTTGCTGGCCAGGAGTTCGTCGCGCACCTCGGCGAGGTCCGCGGGGAGCGGGTCGGCGAAGCCGACCTGGAGGCTGGTGCGCTGCACGGCGAGGGGGGTCTTGAGCTCGTGCGAGGCGTTGGCGACGAAGCGCCGCTGGCTCTCGAAGGACTTCTCCAGCCGTTCCAGCATGGTGTCGAAGGTGTCGGCGAGCCGGTGCAGTTCGTCGTCGGGTCCGGTGAGGGCCAGCCGCTGGTGCAGGTTCTCGTCGCTGATGCGGCGCGCCGCTTCGGTGACGGAGGTGACCGGGCGCAGCGCCCGCCCGGCGAGCCACCAGCCGAGCACCCCGGCGAGCAGGGCCATGACGACGAGCCCGACGCCGGACCAGAGGAGCATCTGGCGCAGGGCGGCGTCCTGGACGGCCTGGATGGTGTGGTCGATCTTCTGGACCAGCGCGACGTCGCCGCGCGGGACGGGTGGCACCGACGGTTCGGCGCGGCCCGACCCGCCGGGTTCGGCGGGAGCGACGGGGCTGTAGGGGCCTTCGGCGGCCGGGGGCGTCGTGACGTACCTGACGTCCATCGACTGCACCTGCTGCGCCGTGCCGTACCGGGCGAGGACCACCACGAAGGCGAGCAGCGCGACCCCGCTGACCAGGAAGAGCCCGGAGATCGCGACGGCCAGCCGGTAGCGGAAGGGGAGGCGGGCGAGGAACGCGCGCGGGTTCATCCGCACAGCCGGTACCCCTCGCCCTTGTCGGCGGAGATGACGGCGTGGTCGCCGAGCTTGCCGCGCAGCCTGCTGACGGTCGCGCGTACGGCGCTGGTGCGCGGGTCGAGGTTCTCGTCCCACAGGGTCCGCACGATCTCGTCGTGCGCCACGGGCGTGCCCTGGGCCTGGACGAGCAGCCGCAGCACCGCGAACTCCTTGGGGGTCAGCTCCAGGACCCGCCCTTCCGCGGCGGCCTCGCACCGGGTCTCGTCCAGGGTGATGTCCCCGTACCGCAGGACGCTGCGCCGCGGCTGGGGGGCGCGGCGGCTGAGCGCCCGTACGCGCGCGACGAGCTCGGCGAAGTCGAACGGCTTGGCCAGGTAGTCGTCCGCACCGAGCCTGGTCAGTCCGTACACCTTGTCCTCGATCGCGCCCGCGGCCGTGAGCATGAGGATGCGCGGCGGGTCCACGAGCCCCCGCAGCCGCCGGCACACCTCGTCGCCGGTGAGGACCGGGAGGTCGCGGTCGAGGACGAGCACGTCGTAGTCGGTGAGCAGGCACATCCGCTCCGCCTCCTCGCCGTCGTGCGCGACGTCGACGGCCATCGCCTGGCGGCGCAGGCCGATGGCGATGTTGCGGGCCAGTACGTGGTGGTCCTCCGCGACCAGAACTCTCATGCACTCATCAAACCAAGATCATGATTGCAGCGGCATAAGGGCACGAAACGGCACGCCCGGACTCCCCCGCTCCGCCTCCGCCCCTCCCGTCCCCCTCCTCGTCCCCGTGATCCTTATGCCGCCGTAACACTCTTATCCGCCTGCAAGGCCCCACCTGCTCTTCTCTTCGCCATGAACTTCGTCAAGCGCGCCGCGATGAGCCTGCGCGCCAGGAAATCCAGGACGGCGGGTCTGCTGGCGATCTTCGTCGTCCTCTGCACGCTCCTGCTCGGCGGCTTCCTGCTCCAGGCGGCCGCCGCCCGCCAGGAGGCCGACGCCCAGCGCCGCGTCGGAGTGGACGTCACGGTCCGCGGCAAGGGCCTCACCCCGGCCGCCGCGGCCCGGCTGGGCGCGTCGCCCGAGGTCAACCGCTACAACCCGCTGGTCCCGCTGCGGGCCGGCGCCCAGGGCTTCGCGCCGCTGACGTCGCCCGGGCCGCGCCCGGGCGGCAAGGGCACCGACGACGCTCCGCTGGCCCTGAGCGGGGTACGGGACAGCGGCCTGCTGCTGCCGTTCTCGTACGGCACGACGAAGGTCACCGCCGGGCGCGGCATCGAGCCCGGCGACGCGGGGCGCGACGTGGCCCTGGTAGAGCGACGGCTGGCCGAGCGCAACCGCCTGGAGGTGGGCGACACCGTGCGGCTGCGCTCCGCCGACGGCAAGCGCCTCGTACCGGTGGAGGTCGTCGGCGTCTACCGGGACCCGATGCCCGACCCCTCCCAGTGGACCGCGCCGCACCAGCTGCCGGGCAACAACGTGTACGTGCCCGTGGGCACCGTCCAGCGCCTCGGCGCCCCCACCACCACCGCGTCCGAGGCCGTCTTCCGCATCGGCTCCCCCGAACAGGCCGAGCGCCTGCACTCCGGGGCCACCCGGCTCCTCGGCGCGGGAACCTTCGACTTCCGGGTGAACGACAAGGCGTACAAGGACCAGGTCCGCCCCGTCCAGCGGGTCGGCACGCTCGCCGGGCTGATCGTGTGGGTCATCGCGCTGGCCGGGGCACTGGTCCTGGGGCTGATCGTGCTCCTCCAGGTCCGCGAGCGCCGCCATGAGCTGGGCGTCCTGCTGGCCATGGGCGAGAAGAAGTGGAAGCTCATCGGCCAGCAGGTCCTCGAGGTGTCTGTGGTGGCCCTGCCCGCGGTCGGGGTCGCCGCCCTGATCGGCCTCCTCGCCGGTCCGTACGTCTCCGACGCCCTGCCGGGTCCCGAGCGACGGCCGGGTCCGGCGGCGGACGCCGCTGACGCCCTGCCGGCTCCGGTGTCGGTGCGGGTGGACCCCGCCTCCGTCGGCAAGGTCGCGGGCATCGGCCTGGGCATCTCGCTGGCCGCCACCGTCATCCCGGGTGTCGGCGTCCTGCGCCTGCACCCGCGCTCCATCGTCACCGACGACGAGTAGCCCCGTCTCCCCTCTCTTCCACACCTCACCCCACTTCCACGAGAAGGCCGAACACCTTGCTGAACTTCGTCAAACGCGCGGGCCTGAGCCTGTGGGCCCGCAAGGGCCGCACCCTCATCACCCTGAGCACCTTCCTCGTCATCTCCGTGATGGTGCTGGCCGGCGTGCTGGTCAACGGCGCCACCGCCCGGGCCGAGCAGGACGCCAGGCGTTCGGTGGGAGCGGAGGTGAACATGGAGATGGACCTCGGCCGGATGGGCGCCGGCGGCGGGGGAATGCAGGCCCCCCAGATCGACGCGTCCACCGTCGACAGGCTCGGCCGCCTCCCCCAGGTGCAGAAGTACACGTACTCCACGTGGGACCGGGTGATCTTCACGAAGGGCGGCAAACCCGTCGGGGACGGCGCGAGCAACCCCATGGGCCCCGGCGGCACCGCCGGCGTGGGCGTCCTCGACACCGGGCTCCTCGCCGACTTCCGCAGCGGCAGGTTCACGCTGCTGTCCGGGCGGCACCTGACCGCCGCCGACAAGGCCGCCCGGCTCGTCCTGATCGAGGAGCGCCTCGCCCGCAAGAACGGCCTCAAGGCTGGCAGCAAGCTCACCCTGACGGGCAACGAGCAGAAGAACAGCGGCGAGTTCACCGTCGCCGGTATCTTCCGCGACCCGCGGCCGAGCAGTGAGCCGGAGCCCGAGTACGGCGTGAACCCGGCCGACATGGTGTACCTCACCGTGGGCGGCCTCGCCTCGATCGGTTCGGACCCCAAGAGCTCGCTGCGGGTCGGCAAGGCCACCTTCCTGCTGGACGACGCAACCCACCTGGACGCGTTCAAGGACGAGGCCAAGCGCCTGGCCGGCTCCGCGCTCGACGGCTTCAAGCTGGACGCCAACGACAAGGCCCTCCAGCAGATGACCAGCCCCCTCAAGAGCATCCGCTCCACCGCCACCCTCGCCATGTGGCTGATCGCCCTCGCGGGCGCCGCCGTGCTCGCCCTGCTCGCCAACCTCGCCGTCAAGCAGCGGCGTAAGGAGTACGGCGTCCTGCTCGCCATGGGCGAGCCCAAGGGCAAGCTCATCGCCCAACAGGTCCTGGAGACCGTCGTCGTCGCTGCCGCCGCCCTCGTCCTCAGCACCCTCTTCGCCCAGGGCCTCACCCAGAGCGCCGGTCAGGCACTGCTCGGCAAGGAGGCCGCCGACGCCCGGCAGAAGCTGGACTCCTGGCAGCCCCCCGCCCCCGGCAGCACCGGCATCGACCAGGGCGCCGACTGGAACGACAAGCCCGTCGAGAACGCCGACCCCATCGACACCCTCACCGTGCGCCTCGATCCGGCGGACATCGCCGCCGTCGGCGGCGTCGGCCTCGGCACCGCCCTGCTCGCCACCGCCCTGCCCGCCGCCTCGGTCCTGCGCCTCAGCCCCCGCACCATCCTCACGAAGGGCAAGTGACCCCCCATGAACGCCACTTCCGCGCCCGCGTCCCGGCCCTCACCCACCTCCGTTCCCCTGCTCCAGCTCGACGGGGTCAGCCACTCCTACGAGGGCCAGCGCCGCAGGACGACCGTCCTGCGCACCATCGACCACGTCTTCGAACGCGGCACCTTCTACACCATCCTGGGCCCCTCCGGCAGCGGCAAGACGACCCTGCTCAGCCTGGCCAGCGGCCTTGACGCGCCCACCTCGGGCACGATCCGCTTCCAGGGCCAGGACCTCACCCGGCTCGGCCTGGGCCGCTACCGCAACCAGCACGCGGCGACCATCTTCCAGCAGTACAACCTCCTCACCTACATGACCGCCCTGCAGAACGTGACCACCGCCATGGAGATCACCGGCACCCGTCCCGCCACCGGCAGCCGCCGCGCCCGGGCACTCCAACTCCTCCAGCAGATCGGCCTGGACGAGGCGATGGCCACCCGCAACGTCCTGCGGCTCTCCGGGGGGCAGCAGCAGCGCGTCGCCATCGCCCGCGCCCTCGCCTGCGACGTGGACATCCTGTTCGCCGACGAGCCGACCGGGAACCTCGACGAGGACACCGCGCAGGGCATCATCGACACCTTCCGCGCACTCGCCCACGACCAGGGCACGTGCGTGGTCGTCGTGACCCATTCCCAGCAGCTCGCCCAGCAGTCGGACCGCATCCTGACCCTCCGCAAGGGCAGGCTCACCGAACAGGTCAACAACCCCTGAGCCCAGCCGCTCCGGGGCCGGGACCAGGGTCCCGCGCCCGGCTCCGGGAGCCGGGGCCTGGAACCTGGGCCCCGGAGCGAGGGCACCCCGTGCCTCAGCCCTTGCGTCCCCGTACCGTCGCCCACACCTCCCGGTCCGGCTGCAGTGTGAGCTTCGGGGCCGGGCGCAGCTGCGAGGGGTGTACGTCGACGCGGAAGCGGCGGGCCAGGACGGCCAGCACCAGGACCGCCTCCACCATCGCGAACCGCGCCCCGAGGCAGACCCGGGGTCCCCCGCCGAACGGGAACCACGCGTATTCCGGTATCTCCTCCGCCTCCGTGCCCTCCGGCGGGGCCCAGCGCTCGGGGCGGAACTCCTCCGGGTCGCGGAACCACCGGGGGTCACGGTGCGTCGCCCACGGGCTGCTCCACACCCGGGTACCCGCCGGGAGCCGGCGGCCCCCGACCGTCGCCCCTTCGCGCGCCACACCGGAGATGACCCAGATCGTCGGGTAGAGCCGCAGGGTCTCCTTCACCACTGCCTGGGTGTAGGTGAGCTTCTCGTAGTCCTCGAACCCGGGTTCGCGGTCGCCGAGGACCCGGTCCAACTCCCTCGTCAGTGACGCGTGGACGTCGGGGTTGGCGGACAGCAGGGTCCAGGCCCAGACGAGTGCGCTCGCGGTCGTCTCGTGCCCTCCGATGTAGAGGGTCACCGTCTCGTCCCGGATCTCCTCGTCCGTCAGCCGCGCCCCGGTCTCGTCCTGGGCGACGAGCAGCCGGCTGAGGAGGTCGGGGCGTCCGGAGCCCTCGTTGCGGTGCTCGGCGACCACCCGGGCCACTTCGCGGTCGATGACGGCGACCGCCTTGCGCACCCGCGCCCTGCCCGGCGTCGGCATCCAGCTGGGGAGCAGCGCGCCGAGGCCGCTCATCTCCGCGCCGATCTCCTGCTGGGCCACGCTCATGGCCCGGCCGATCGCGTCGACGTCGGCGTCCTTGCCCGTGCCGAAGATGGTCCGCACCGCCACGCGCTGGGTGAGGGCGGACATCTCCCTCCTGAGCTCGATGCTGCGGCCGTCGGCCCAGCCGTCGGCCGCCCGGACCGCCTCGGCGACCATCGTGGACGCGTACGCCTTCACCTGCTTGGGCCGGACGGAGGGCTGCACGAGGGAGCGCTTGCGCCGCCAGTCGGCGCCCTCGGCGACGACGACCCCGTTGCCCAGCAACGTACGGAAGGCGACGCCGAGTTCGGCGCGGTCGAAGTGCTCCTCGGCGCCTATCAGGAGCTCTCCGACGCAGTCCGGTTCGGAGAGGAACACGCAGAGCTTGCCGCCGAACCGCCAGGTGACGAGGGAGCCGTGGTCGCGCAGCCGGGTGAGGAAGCCGAGCGGGTCCTTGCCGAAGTCGGGCAGGCTGCCGAGCAGCGGCAGGCCCCGCGGCCCCGGCACCACCGGGTACTTCCCGGCCCGCGCCCCGGCCCCACCGGCCCCGTCGGCCGCCGCGTCCGCGACGACGGCGCCCTCGTGCGCTTGTGTTCCCACGCCCAACTCCCCTTCGAAGGAGGCCCGGTGCACCCGGCACCGCTTCCACCTCCATGCAAGCGGATCGGCCCGCGCAGCGCGACCCCTGTGGATAACTCCGCCGCCGCCCTCCGAGGAGCCGCGAGCGGGCCGCTTCGTCCACGGCGCGGCGCCGGGTCCGCGCCGGGTCCGCACCGGGCCCCGTTCCGACCGCGAAGCCGCCACAGCTTCCCTTGAGCCGCGGTCGAGACTCCCCGTACTCGACGACACAACACTTCAAGATCCGTTCATTCGCCCGTGACCTGCGGCTTCCTGGTACGAACCACTCCGGGCGTCGAGCAGCCGCGGCGAGAGGTCTAAACCATTAACGTCGCGCCAATTCCCTGTCGCATTCGGACCGTTGGGGCCCTTGGCGGCCTATGGTCTAAACCTGTGGCGCTAGGGTCGTACCCGTTGGACCGCACATCCGAACCAGTGGGGGATTCATGGCAGTTCATCACCTTCCCCAGCCGCCGGACGACGACGAGTTGTACTGGTACTTCGGCCCCCAGCACCGCTGGGTCCTCGTCAGCACCTCGCTCGCCTTCGTCGCCACGGCCGCGACCATGTTCAGCTTCGCCCTGCGCACGCCCGCCCTGTGGGCCTTCCTCGCCGCGCTCGCGCTCAACCTCGTGGCACTGCTGCTCTCCTCCGTGAACAGCCTGCGCCAGCGCCGCCTGACCAGGCGCTCCCACGAGGTGCTGCTGCGCGCCTGGCAGCCGTCCACCGCGCCGAGCGTCGACCTGTACCTGCCCACCTGCGGCGAGCCACTCGACGTACTCGCCAACGCCTACACGGCGGTCGCGGCCGTCCGCTGGCCCGGCGAACTGACCGTCTGGGTCCTCGACGACGCGGACCGGCCCGAGGTCGCCGACATGGCCCGCGCCCACGGCTACCGCTACGTGGTGCGCCCCGACCGCGGCCACCTCAAGAAGGCGGGCAACCTCAACCACGCGCTCACCCTGAGCGACGCGGAGTTCATCGCCATCCTCGACGCCGACTTCGCGCCCCGGCCCGACTTCCTGCACCACCTGGTGCCGTACCTGGCCGACCCCACCGTGGGCATCGTGCAGAGCCCCCAGTGCTTCGACACCGACGCGTCCATGGGGTGGATCCAGCGCGCCGCGGGCTCCGCACAGGAGTGGTTCTTCCGCTGGATCCAGCCCTCGCGCGACGCCAGCGACGCCGCCATCTGCTGCGGCAGCAACGCCGTCTACCGGCGCAGCGCCGTCGACCTGGCCGGCGGCTTCGCCAAGCTCGACCACAGCGAGGACCTCTACACCGGACTCGCCCTGTACGAGCAGGGGTTCCGCACCCTGTACGTCCCCGTGCTCGTCGCCAAGGGCACCTCCCCCGACGAGATCACCGCCTACGTCAACCAGCAGTACCGCTGGGCCATGGGCAACCTGCACCTGCTCGGCACGTCCGAACTCGCCAGGATCCGCGCGCCCTGGCGCATGCGGCTGTGCTTCTACGAGGGCATCGTCGGCTATCTGACCACGGCCGTGAACACCTTCGTCGCGCCCCTGCCCCCGCTCGTGATGCTGTTCTTCTACCCCGACGACATCCGGCCCTGGCACGTCCTGCCGCTGCTCGCGCCCCTCTGGCTGTGGCACGTACTGCTGCCCCGGATCAGCCGTACCCGCTGGCGCATAGAAGTCATCCGCTCCAACGTCCTGACCAGCATGGCGGCGGCCACCGCGTTCCTGCACACGCTCCGCGGACGCAGCGCCGCGTGGGTACCCACCGGGATGCGCGGCGCGGGCAGCAAGGGCGGCATGGCCCGGCGCGTGGTCCGTGTCTCGCTGCTCTGGCTCGTCCTGTCCAACGGCGCCGCCGTCACGGGGCTGGCCGTCGCCGTCACGCGCAACGGCTGGCAGCCCAACTGGGGCCTGCTCCTGTACGTACTGGTGCAGCTCCAGATCAACGTCCCCCTGGTCCGCGACCTCACCGCCGAACTGCGGCCGTCGGCGCCCGCCGACGCGCAGGAGCGACGTTCCCCGGGCGCGCGCCTGCGCGCGCTGACGCGCACCGCCACGACCATGCGCCCGCGCCGCTGGCCCGAGAGCCTCGCCGCGTCCGCACTGCTGCTGCTCATCGCCCTGCTGGCGTCCGGCTGGGTCGACCCGATGCTGCCCTGGCTCAGCTGAAAGGCCACCTCACCATGACCGTCCCCGTCACCTCCAGACCCTCCGCCGCACCACCCCGGCCGCCCGGCCCGGCGCCGCGCCGTGGCAGCGAGTCGGGGCCGAGCCCGCACCGCTCGGCGTTCCGCCCCGACATCGAGGGCCTGCGCGCCGTCGCCGTCCTGGCCGTGCTCGCCTTCCACGCCGGACTCCCTTGGCTCCAGGGCGGGTTCGTCGGAGTGGACGTCTTCTTCGTCATCTCCGGCTACCTGATCACCGGGCTGCTGGTCCGCGAGGCCATCACCACCGGGCGCGTCCGGCTCGCCGACTTCTTCTCGCGCCGGGCGCGGCGGCTACTCCCCTCGGCCGCCGTGGTGCTCGTCTGCGCCGCCCTGGCCGGGGCCGTGCTGACCGTACCGCTGCGGCGCGGCGACCTGGAGCACGACGTCGTCGCCTCGGCCCTGTCCGTCGCCAACTGGCGCTTCGTCGCGCAGCGGACCGACTACCTCGCGGCGGGGCACGACCAGAGTCCGCTGCTGCACTTCTGGTCGCTGGCCGTGGAGGAACAGTTCTACCTGTTCTGGGCACCCTTGCTCGCCGTGACCGTGCTGTGCGCGGCACGCGCGGTCAGGCGCGGGCGCGCCGTACGTGCCGCGGTGGCCGTGCCGACCGCGGTGGTGGGCCTGGGATCGTTCGCCCTGTCGCTCACCTGGACCGAACACTCCGCGTCGCTCGCCTACCTCGCCACGCCGGCCCGCGCCTGGCAGTTCGCCGTGGGCGCGCTCCTCGCCCTGCTCCCCTGGCACCTGCTGCGCGGTCCGCGCGTACCGAGACTGCTGATGGGGTGGGCGGGCGCGGCGGCGATCGCGTGGAGCGTGGTGGCGTACGACGCGAGCACCCCGTACCCCGGTGTCGCCGCGCTCGTCCCGACGCTGGGCGCGGCAGCGGTGATCCTGGCCGCGATACCGGGCCGGGGCGAGCACAGCGTGGACGACCGGCTGTCCGTGGGACGGCTGCTGTCCCTGCGCGCGCCCCGGGCGGTCGGCAGGCTCTCGTACAACCTCTACCTGTGGCACTGGCCGGTCCTCGTCCTCGCCGAGGCGCGCCTCGGCAGCCTGGGCTGGCCCGCGAAGACGGCCCTGACCGCTGCCTCGGTGCTGCCCGCCCTCGCGGCCATGTACGGAGTGGAACGCCCGCTGCGCCGCAGCCGTACCGTCTCCGAACTCCCCCGCCGGGGGCTCTCGCTGGGCATCGCCGCGATCGTCGTACCCGTCGTGCTGGCCCTGGTCGTCGGCTCCACCACACTGCGCCTGCTCGGCGGCGACGAGCCCGTCGCCATGCGCGGCCTGCCGCCGGGCGCGACGAGCGGCCCGCACCTGCTCGCCCGGCCCGCCGGGGCACGACTGGACCGCGGCCCCGTGGTGCCGACCGCCGCACAGGCGCGCAAGGACTTCCCGCCGGACGGCGCGTGCGAGGTGGCACCCGAGGTGACGCGCAGCCCGAGCTGCCTGTTCGGCGCGGTCGACAGCCCCGACCGCATCGTGCTGCTCGGCGACTCGCACGCGGGACAGTGGTTCTCGCCGCTGCTCGCCCTGGCGTCCCAGCGCGGCTGGGCGCTGCAGGAACTCGTGAAGCAGGGCTGCCCGCTGCCCCAGCTCACGGTGCACAACCCGCAGCTGGGCCGTACCTACCGGGAGTGCGACACCTGGCGCGCGGACGCGCTCCAGCGGCTGCGCAGCCAGCCGAAGCCTCGTCTGATCGTGATCTCCTCGCTCAACCGGTACACCGACGACCGCGCCCTGCTGGCCGAGGCCTGGGAGAAGACACTGGCCCCGCTGCGGGCGCTCGGCGCACCCGTCGTCTACCTCCAGGACACCCCGGTCCCCGGCCGGGACGTCCCTGCCTGCGTGTCCGGCAGCCCTGACGACCCTTCGACCTGCGCCTTCGACCGTGCGAAGGCACAACAGCCGGACCCACTGGCCGAACGGATCACCGCGGGCGCGGTGCCCGGGGTACGCACCGTCGGTGTGAACACGGTGCTGTGCCCCGGCACCGGGCCCACCTGCCCGGCCGTACTGGACCGCGTGCTCCTGTACCGCGACGACTCGCACCTGACGAACGCGGCCGCGACCGTCCTCACCGCCCGGCTGGAACGCCTGCTCTCCGACGCGGGCGCCCTGACCACCACCGGCGCCGTCGGCAAGGACGGCTGGAAGGTGCTCCTGCGCGACGACTTCGACGGAGCCGCGGGCAGCCGTCCCTCCGGACGCCACTGGCAGTACGACATCGGCACCTGCTACCCGGGCTGCCCGGCGCCCCAGTGGGGCACCGGCGAGATCGAGACCATGACCGACTCCACGGAGAACGTACGGCTCGACGGCAAGGGTGCCCTGGAGATCGTGCCCACCCGCAAGGACGGCCGCTGGTACTCGGGCCGCATCGAGACCAGGCGCGCGGACTTCGCGCCGCCGCCCGGGGGCGTACTGCGCGTCGAGGCCTCCCTGGCCCTGCCGGACGTGACGGGCACCGGGGCGGCCGGCTACTGGCCCGCGTTCTGGGCGCTGGGCGCGCCCCTGCGCGACGGGTACAAGGGGTGGCCCGCGGTGGGCGAGCTGGACATCATGGAGTCGGTCAACGGGCAGGACACCGTCTTCGGCACGATGCACTGCGGCGTTCTGGAGGGCGGCCCGTGCCGCGAGCCCCAGGGTCTGAGCTCCAAGCCCCAGCGGTGCGACGGATGCCGTGAGCGGTTCCACACGTACGCGGTCGAGGTGGACACCACGGTCGGCGCGGAGGAAGTCCGCTGGTACCTGGACGGGCGCGTCCACCACCGGGTGAAGGCGGCACAGATGGACACGGCGACGTGGAAGCGCGCGGTGGACCACGGACTGTTCGTCATCCTCAACGTGGCGATCGGCGGCAACCTTCCTCTCGCCCACGGCGCGACAGCCGGTCCTGGGACGGAACCGGGTCACCCGCTGCGCGTGGACCACGTCGCGGTGTCGACACGTGATGCGGGGGCGGGGCGCTGACGGATGGCCGATGACGACTGACGACTGACGACTGACGACTTGCAGCTGACAGCTGACAGCCAGCCGATGACAGATGACGGTCGGCAGATGACGACTGAGAGAGAACAGACGACGGATAACAGATGACAGATAGTGACTGACGGCTGACAGCTAACGTTCGCACGCGACGCCCCGTCCGAATGACTCGGACGGGGCGTCGCGCGTTCGTACGCGGCTATGCGCGTCGGCGCCTGCGGGAGCGCGCTCGTAAAACCGGTGGCCAGCCCCTACCCACGTGGGCGCCTCGGATAGCATGATCAGCCTCGCGATGTCCACGTCATCACCTGCTGTTCACGGGAAAATCGCGCCACGGAGCACAGAATTTAACCAATTTAATCAACGTTGAATAAACGGGTCGAACAATTGAAACTGATATCGCCGCGGGAAGTCTCGCCGACCAACTCCATATCCGTAGCCTCCGTCAAACGCCGCAGATCGCTGACCGCCCTCTGGATCAGTACGGGCGTCGTGACCCTCGCCCTCTTCATCGCACTGGAAATCGCCGCGCGCCGATACGGCGTATCGGGCCCGGCGACCAGCCTGGCGGAAGAGTTCGTACTCGCCCCCAAATCGGGGCCGGGACTCTATGCCGGACTGGCGTTGACGATGGTGGTACTCAGCCGACGTGAGCGATACGTCGCCGCTGGTGCCGCCATCGCCATCGACCTCTTCTTCATCCTGTTGCGGTGGGCGCTCCACGACGAGCTGAGCTTCGGCAACGGTGCACTGTGGGTGATGCTGGGCTGCGCGGTGACGGCCGTGGCGCGCCGTACCGGCGGCGACCGCGTGCTGCTCCTGAAGGGCGTCGGGCTCGGCCTGCTGCTCATCGTCGGGGGCAAGGTCGGCGGCACCTGGCTGCTGATCACCTCGCACACCCGCCCGTTGGTGCTGGACCAGTACGTCGCGACCGCCGACCACGCCCTGGGCAACCCGTCGTGGCTGGTGGGCCGGGTCGTGGAGTGGAGCGGTTCCGTCGGGTCGCACCTGCTGGACTTCGTGTACGACCAGCTCGCGGTGGCGGCCGTCCTCGTGGCGCTGTACCAACTGCGCAACGTCGTACGGGACCGGGCGTTCCCGGTCCACCACCTGGTGCGCACGTTCCTGGTCATCGGCCTGGTCGGACCCGCGATCTACATGATCTTCCCGGTGGTGGGGCCGGTCTTCGCCTACGGTTCGCACGGCGGGGGCTGGGCGGTGGCGGACGTGTGGCCGCACGCCCTGGCGTTCGGCGCTCCGCAGCACATGCCGTTCGACGCCGTCACACCGCGCAACTGCATGCCGAGCCTGCACACCGCGTGGTCGACCGCGCTGTTCATCCATTCCCGCAAGGGACCGAGGCTGTTGCGGTACGCGGGGACGTTCTGGCTGGTCGCCACGCTCTCGGCGACGCTCGGCTTCGGCTACCACTACGGCGCGGACCTCGTCGCCGGCGTGGTGTTCACACTCACCATCGAGGCCGCTCTGCGCGCCTACGACAACAACTGGGACCGCAAGGGAATCGCACTGGTCGCGTACGGTGTGACGGTTTTCGCTGGTCTTCTGCTCGCTTACCGTTTCGCCGCGACGGAAATGGCCGCGTACCCGTGGTTCTTCGGTCCGCTGTTGATCCTCGTACTGCTTTCGGTGATCTACGCGTTCGTACGGACGACGAAACTGTGGAGCGCCGTCCCCGTCCCGGCGCCGCGTGCGGCGGAGCAGCAGCTCGTGCGTGAGCCCGAACTCGTCTGACCTCGTCCGGCCTCGTCCGACCTCGTCCGGACAGAGGGCAGGTCGAGGTGGGGTGGAGATCAGACGGGCGGTACGCGGTTCCTGGCCGCGTACCGCCCGTCGTTGTTACGTCCCCCTGCTTGCTCCTGCTCGCGGTTACTCCTGCTCGCGCGAGCGGGTCCGCCTTCTGACCTGGGCCACGAGCATGCCGCCGAGGGTCACCAAGAGCAGGGCGACCAGGCTGTAGAGCAGCTTCGCCTCCGTGCTCATGCCGGTCTTCGGCAGGGTGCTGGGGGCGTCGTGCGATGCGGGGCCCACCTTCCCGAAGATGTCGTGGAGGCGGCGCTGCTCCTCGGGCGACAGGTTCTCGTAGTGGTGGATCAGTTGGTCGACCACCTGGTGGATGTCGACGTGTCCCGTCCCGCCGTCACGACCGTCCTTGCCGTCGCGCCCGGGACGCCCGTCGGCGCCCGGCTCCCCCGCCTCGCCCATGGCACCGTCGAGTCCACGCGGACCGGCCGGGCCGACGGGGCCTGCGGGGCCGGGCAGACCGTTCGCTCCGGCCCGCCCCGCGGGACCGACCGGGCCAGCGGGACCCGCCGGGCCCTGCGCACCTGCCGTCCCGGAGGCGCCGTCGGCACCGCGCTCACCCTGCGATCCCTGCGCGCCCGTCGGACCCACCGGACCGGGAGGTCCGGGCGGACCGGGGTCGCCCTTGGCGGCAACGTCGGAGACGGGGCCGGGCTCGCCCCGCTCGCCCCTGTCACCCCTGTCGCCCTTGTCGCCCTTCGGTCCGGGAAGGCCGGGGAGCCCGATCGGGCCCTGTTCACCGGGAACACCCTGTGCGCCTGTGGGTCCCGCCGGCCCGGCGGGGCCTTGCGCGCCCGTGGCACCGGCAGCTCCGTCGACGCCGTCCTGGCCGTCCTGGCCGTCCCTACCGTCCTTGCCCGGGTCTCCCTTCGCTCCGGCCGGCCCCTGAGGGCCTACGGCGCCCGTCGCGCCGGGATCACCCTTCGGTCCGACCGGACCGATCGGACCTTGTTCGCCCTGTGCGCCTGTCGGGCCGACCGGGCCCAGAGGGCCCTGTGCGCCGGTGGGGCCGACGGGGCCGAGCGGACCCCTGTCTCCCGTATCGCCCTTCGGGCCGACCGCTCCCGTGTCACCCTGCGCCCCCGTAGGACCAACCGGGCCCACCGGGCCGAGGGCACCCGTGTCACCCTTCGGCCCTACCGGGCCGAGCGGTCCCGTAGCACCGGTCTGTCCCTCAGGCCCAATGGGCCCAATGGGCCCAATAGGTCCGGCAGGTCCGGCAGGTCCCGCGGGTCCAACAGGGCCCACGGGACCGAGCGGCCCGGTTGGGCCAGCCGGTCCGATCGGCCCCAACGGCCCGGTCGCCCCCGTTGCCCCCGTTGCCCCGACAGGACCGTCCGGGCCGACGGGACCGACAGGACCCACGGGACCCACCGGGCCCTGTGCGCCCGTAGCGCCCGTAGCTCCATCGGCTCCCGCCGCCCCGGTCGCACCCGTCGGTCCCGCAGGGCCGGTCGCACCCGTCGCCCCGGTCGCGCCCGCAGCACCCGTCGGACCGACAGGCCCGGTCGCACCCGTACCACCCACCGGGCCAGTAGCGCCCGCCGAACCGGTCGGCCCCACTGCCCCGGTCGCGCCCGCCGCACCCGTCGGCCCCACCGCGCCGGTGGCCCCGGTCGCTCCCGTCGCTCCCGAAGGCCCCGTCGCACCCGTAGGGCCTCCCGGGCCCGTCGGACCTGTCGATCCCGTAGGGCCTGTCGGCCCCGTCGGGCCCGTTGGGCCCGTCTTCGTCACCGGTGGGTCGAAGGTGGACTCGCTGACGTCCGCGCTGATCGGGCCGTTGTCGGAGGTCTTCGGGTCGGAGGTGCTCGCGTTCACCCACGCCTGGTTCATCGGGAGGTTGGTCGCGGTCCCGCTCATGGTGCCGTTGACCGCGATGTTCACCGAACCGCCCGCCGGGATGGTGGGCACGGGGCAGTCGAACTGGGTGCCCGCACCGCCGCCGAGGGTCGTGGCCGTGCACGGGCCGCCGCCCTGGACCACGGACGCCTGGGGGTTGAGGACGGTGGGCGGGATCCGGTCGTGGACGACGACCCCGTACGCGTCGTCCGGTCCGGCGTTCGTCACCGTGATCTGCCAGGCGACGCTCCCGTTCGGGGTGACCGACTTGGTGATCATCTTCTTGGTGATGTTCAGGTCGGCCACGGGCGGCTGCTGTACGGCGCGGACGTTCGCCAGGATGGCGCCACAGGCCGCGCTGGCCCGCGTCTCCTTCGACGTGAAGGTGATCGTCGGATCGTCCGTCCCCGCGGTGAAGGTGTACGTACTGTCCTGCCACCTGCCCGTGTTGAGCGTGGGGACGCCCAGCGTGGTGTACGACGTCGTGGGTCCGCCCGTGCCGCTCACGGTGAACGGCTGTCCGGTCGACAGCTGGGCCGTGGTGCAGCCGTTCCAGGTGTTGGGGCTGTTGCCGAAGGTGACCGTGACCGTCGCTCCGCGCTTGATGCCGGTCAGCTGCTGGCTGAGGCTGATGGCCGCGCCGCCGTTGAGGTCCACGGCCTGCAGTCCGTCCGAGCGCTTGGCCATCGCGGCGGAGTAGACCTCCGTGGTGCCGTTCCAGTTCGGCACCGCGACCGAGGTGAAGCTCTGGTCGCCGTTGGCGACGGCAGGGCTGCCGAAGGTCCCGTTCGTGACGGGGACGGCGACGGGCGCCCCGCTGCCCGCGTGGGCCGCCAGGGAAAGGGACGTGGCCTGGAGCGTGACGAGCAGCCAGGACAGGGCGGCGACGCGCTTCACCGTACGGCGGGAGGCCGGGTTGTTGCAGTGCACCGAGTTCTCCAGATGGACGGGGGAGGGAACGCAAGCAACACAGGTGACGGACCGTCACTCCCCGGTGGGAGGCGGGGAACAGCGGCCGACGTCTCCGTCTCCGGGAAGTGTGAAATCCGTACAGCTGAAAATCCGGTTACGACACGCATGCGCCATTAGATGTCGTTATGCGATCTCTTGGGGTGTTGCTGTGCGACCTCTTGGGGTGGTGCTGTGCCACCACTCGCCGCTGCCATCCCTCCAGTGGCACGGGACTCGCCGGCACAGCCCCTCCCGCGCCTCCCGGGCGCCACCCCCGTCAGGCTGTCAATTCCCGACAACTTCGCGCGGCAACTGCGTCATCAGGGAACTAATAGCGGACATATGCCAAAGGCAGGGGACCGCGTGCGCTGGGATGGAGCACACGCCATCGCCGGAGCCCCTGGAGGCACCATGCGCAAGACGGCCGGCAACGGGGCCTCGGGCGATCCCGTACCGGAGGACACCCCGGCCCCCGCGCCGTCGTACGCCTCCCCCACCGCCTCCCCCGTGCACCCCCGCGAGCGCGGCGGGCACGGCGGCGTCGACGAGCGGTTCCGGGGCGACGAGCGGTTCCGCGGGCTGCTGGAGGCCGCGCCCGACGCGATGGTCATCGTCGACGACACCGGGACCATCCGGCTCGTCAACGCGCAGACGGAGGCCCTCTTCGGCTACCGGCGCGAGGAGCTCCTCGGCCGGCCGGTCGAGCTCCTCGTCCCGGGCCGCTTCCGCGCGCACCACACCCACCACCGCGACGGCTACACCGCCAACCGGCAGGTCCGCCCCATGGGCGCGGGCCTCGAACTCCACGGCCTGCGGCGCGACGGCACCGAGTTCCCCGTCGAGATCAGCCTCAGCCCCCTGGAGACCGCGGACGGGCTGCTCGTCTCCGCCGCCGTGCGCGACGTGAGCGAGCGCAAGGCGGCCGAGGAGCGCATCGCCGAGCTCGCCGCGCTCGTCGAGTCCTCGCAGGACGCGATCCTCGCCAACACCCTCGACGGCCGCATCACGTACTGGAACGCCGCGGCGCAGCGGCTGTACGGGTACACCGCCACCGAAGCGATAGGGCGCCACGTCGCCATGCTCGCCCCGCCCGGGCACGCGACCGAGATCGGCGCCCTGCTCAAGCGCCTCGCGCACGGCGAGAAGGTCGAGCATTTCGAGACCCTCAGGGTCACCCGTCACGGACACCTCCTGGACGTGGACGTCACGTTGTGGCCCACCCGGGCGCCCGACGGCGCGGTCATCGGTGCCTGTGCCATCGTCCGGGACATCAGCGACCGCAAGCGCGCGGAGGCCGAACTCACCGCCCTGTACGAGCAGCAGCGCCACATCGCCCTCACACTGCAACGGAGCCTGATGGGCACCCCACCCGCCATCCCGGGCCTGGCGACGGCCAGTCGCTACCTGCCCGCCACCCAGGGCGCCGGCGTGGGCGGCGACTGGTTCGACCTGGTCCCCCTCGGCGCGGGGCGGGTCGGCGTCATCATCGGCGACGTGATGGGGCGCGGCCTGGAGGCCGCGGCGGCGATGGGGCAGTTGCGCTCGGCCGCGCACGCGCTGGCCAAGACCGGTATGGAGCCACGGCAGTTGATGCAGGCCCTGGACACGTTCGTCACCGACCTGGACCTGCCCGACCAGCTGGTGACGTGCGCGTACCTGGTCATCGCGCCCGAGGCGGCGGAGGTGATCGTGTGCTCGGCCGGGCACCTGCCGATCCTCATCGCCGCTCCCGGGCAGCAGGTGCACACGCTCCCCGTGCCGGTGAGCGCGCCGCTCGGCGTCGGGGGCATCCCCCACCAGCAGACGCGACTGGACATCCCTCCCGGGGCCACGCTGTTGTGCTACACGGACGGGCTGATCGAGACCCCGGACAGCGACATCGAGACGCGCCTGTCGGAGCTGACGGCCGCGTTGCAGAACGCCTTCGAGAGGACCAGCTGTCTGGAGACGGCCGCGGACCGGGTGCTGTCGTGCCTGCTGCCCGACGCCCACGCGCACAACGACGACGTGACCTTGCTGCTGACCCGGTTGCCGCAGGCGCCGCTGGCCTCGGCGACGGCTGACCTCCCGGCGGTCGCGACGTCGGTGTCCGAGGGGCGGGCGTTCCTCGGCAAGGCGCTGACGGCGTGGGGGTGCACCAGCCGGGCGGACGACGTGCGGCTGTTGCTGTCCGAGGTGCTCACCAACGCCGTCCAGCACGCCCGGGGTCCCCTCGTGCTGCACGCACGGCGTACCGCCTCGGAGCTCACCGTCGAGGTCACCGACCGCAGTCCGCAACTCCCTCAGCCCAGGCTGGCGTCGGCGGACGAGGAGTCGGGCCGGGGGCTGCTCCTGGTGGACGCGCTGGCCACCAGTTGGGGCGTGCGGCCGGGCGACCCGGGCAAGACGACGTGGTTCACGATCCGCTTGTGACGCACCGCGCCCCGCGTCGACCCCTACCGCCTCTACCCCTGCCGCCTCTGCTTCTGTCGCCGCCGCCTCCGCTTCCACCGCCTCTACCTCTACCGCGCTTCCATGAAGCGGTCACACTTACCCCGAACCGCGTTCATAAACGTGCGTGTTCGCAGGATAGTTCGAGCACCTTCAGGGCACACGCGGGTCTGGAGGTTGATAAACATGGTTCCCCTTCTTCTGGTTCTCCTGCTCGCACTGATCCTGTTCGGCGTCGGCTTCGCGGCGAAGGCACTGTGGTGGATCGCCATCATCGTGCTGGTGGTGTGGCTGATCGGTTTCGTGGCACGCCCGAAGGGCGGTAGCGCCCGCTGGTATCGCTGGTAGTCCGTCGCGGCACCCGCGTCATCGCACCCACGAGGGGGGACGTCCCACGTCCCCCCTCTGGTGTGTCCGGATGGTGTGTGCGGATGGTGTGTGCGGCCTCCGCCGGCCCCGGGCCCCTCCGGGCCGAGGCCGTCACCCCACGGTCAGACGGGCGCAGTCGGTGACGACCGATCCCAGGCTCCCGTGCCTGTGCAGCAGCTCCCGCTGCGTCCGTGCGCCCGTCCCGTCCCGCAGCAGCCGCTTCAGCGCGTCCTCGGCCCGCTGCAGGTCGCCGGCCCGTTCGAGGTCGTCAGCCACGTGGTCGAGGAGGGCACGCACCACGTCCTCGGCCGGAGTGGGCCGCAGGGTCACCGGGTGCAGCAGCTCCCCGTCCAGTCCGGAGCGGGCCGCCCGCCAGGTGGCCAGGCGCAGCAGACTGACCGGGTGCTCCTCCGGGGCCCGGCCCGTCCGGGCGTCGCGCGCCGCGCGTTCGACCAGTCCCCGGGCCAGGGTCGCGATCAGTACGGTGTCGCGCGCGTCCAGGCACACGTCGGCGACCCGGATCTCGACGGTGGGGTAGGTGTGGGAGAGGCGTGCGTCGAAGTAGACCATGCCCCGGTCGCGCAGTACTCCGGTCGCGACCATGTCCGTGACGACCTGGTGGTAGGTGTCCGCCGTGCCGAACAGTTCGACGGGCCCGGCCATGGGCCAGCGGCCCCACACCTGGCTGCGGTAGCTCGCGTACCGGCTGTCCTTCCCTTGCCAGAAGGGCGAGTTGGCGCTGAGTGCGACGAGGACCTGGAGCCACGGCCGGATGCGGTCGAGCACGGCGACGCCCTCCTCGTCCGACGCCACGGAGACGTGGACGTGGCATCCACAGGACAGGAGTTCGCGCACGGGCAGGCCGAAGTGCTCCTGCATCCACAGGTAGCGGCTGCCGGGGTTGACCGAGGGGCTGACGGGGAGCGGTGAGGTGGCGAGGGCGGCGACGGCCGCGCCGGACTCCGCGACGCGTTCGCCCGCCTCCCGTCTGCGGGCGGTGATCTCGTCCCCGAGCGCGTCCATGTCGTCGTGCGGGCGGGTGGCGAACTCCAGCTGCTGGCGGTGCAGCTCCTTCTCGAACGCCTCGTCCCCGGCACCCCCGCCACCGCCGTCCGTCCCGCCCTCCCCCTCCCCCGTCATCCGGTCCAGGACGGCGGAGGGCAGGGCTCGTGGTTCGCCCGTCTCCGGGTCGACGAGCAGGAGTTCCTCTTCCACACCCACGGTCCGCATCTGATTCCCTTCGCGACGGCGTGAGGAGCCGGTACCCCCGTCGCCCGCGCCGAGACCCGGCCGGGTGCCGCGGAACACACGGCCGATTCCGCGGGGGCGTACCGGGCGCGTGGCCGCGCGCCGCGTGGGTGCCGGGGCGTGCGCGGCGGATGTGACGGGCCGCACCGGGTACGCGCACGGGATGACGACCGAGAAGCGTGCCGCCCTGCCCGAGGAGCGCGGTGTACTGTCCGCCGCCGTGGTCCGCCGCCTGCGCGACGACGCCCGGCTGCCGAGCGACGACCTCGCCTGGAGCGCGGACCCGTACGGGGACGACCTCCAGCTGGCCCTCTACCTCTGCTACGAACTGCACTACCGGGGCTTCGAGGGCGTCGACGACGCCCATGAGTGGGATCCGGCCCTGCTGGCGTTCCGCAGCCGGATGGAGGGGCGCTTCCTGGACGCGCTGCGCGAGGAGCTGCCTGCCTCGCGCAGTCCGCACGACGTGCTCGCGGACCTGTTCGACCCGCCGGGCGGGTCCCGGGAGGGGGCTTCCGGTCTGGCGGAGCACCTGGCGGGCGCGGGAACCGGTCGGCAGGTGCGGGAGTACGTGGTCCAGCGCTCGCTCTACCACCTCAAGGAGGCGGACCCGCACGCCTGGGCGCTGCCCCGGCTGCGGGGGCGGGCGAAGGCGGGTCTGGCGGCGGTGGAGTTCGCCGAGTACGGCAGCGGGCGGGCGGAGAGGGTGCACGCGCGGCTGTTCGCCCGGCTGATGGAGGACCTCGGCCTCGACCCCTCGTACGGGCGCTACCTCGACGCGGCGTGCGCTCCGGCGCTCGCGTGCGTCAACCTGATCACCCTGTTGGGGTTGCACCGCTCGCTGCGCGGTGCGCTGGTGGGGCACGTGGCGGCGGTGGAGCTGACCTCTCCGCCGGACTCGCGCAGGCTGGCGGAGGCGATGCGGCGGGTGGGGGCCGGCGGGGCGGCGGCGCGGTTCTACGACGAGCACCTCAAGGACGACGCGGTACGGGAGCAGGTGGTGCGGCAGTCCCTGGTCGGCGGGCTCCTGGAGCAGGAGCCGCAGCTGGCGGCGGACGTCGTCCTGGGGGTGGAGGCGAATGCCCTGCTGGAGCGGCGGCTGGCCGCGCACCTGCTGACGGCGTGGCGCGCCGGCGCGTCGTCGCTGCGCCGCCCGGAGCCGGGCCTGCTGCGCGCCGCCGGGTGAGGGGGAGGTCAGGAGTCCGGGCCCGGCGCGCGCGGGGGCGCCGGGGCCGTTCCGCCGGACATCGGGCCCCACAGTCCGACGGCGTCGACCAGGGCGAAGAGGTCGTCGTCGACGGGGTCGGCGGGTGCGGCGCGGTGGTCGGCCCGGAGCAGGTGTTCCGCCTGGGCCGACGGGTCGGCCAGGATCTGCTCGGCCTGGGCGACGGGGTCGGGCGTGGAGTCGCTGAGGGGATCGGTCACGCGGCAGAGGGTTCCGTTCGGCCGGGGCGCCAGAAACCTCCGCTAGGCCAAGCGGGGCCCTGACACGCCCCCGGTCGGGGCTTCCGGGGCGGCGTGCGTGGGGCCCGTCATGTCTTCGGCTCGCGTGGTGGCGCGGTGTCGGCGGGCGTCGGGGCACGTGACCGGGGGAACTGTCGGGGCACACGACCAGGGGCCTGTACGGATCGGACAGCCGTCGGGTCAGCGGCCGAAGGTCGGCGGGGCGCGGTCGGACGGCCGTCCGGTCAGCCGCCGAAGGTCGCCGGGGCGCGGTCGGACCGCTGTCGGGTCAGCGGCCGAAGGTCGGCGGGGCGCGGTCGGACGGCCGTCGGGTCAGCCGTCGCAGGCGCCTGGGCGCGGTGGGGCGGGTGGCAGGGCGAAGGCGTAGCCGCGCTGTGCGCCGCACCAGGTGCACGTACCGCTGAAGCGGCAGATCCGGTGTCCGTCGTCCTCGACCACGATGTTGCGCCACCGGCAGCGGAACTCGCCGCACGCGCAGGCCCGTTGGGCGACCTCGGCGAGGGCCGCGACATCGGTGGACCAGCCGCGCTCGGGCGGGGTCCCGTGTGACGGGTCGCCCCCGCCGGCGCCCTCGTCGACGGGCAGTCCGGCCTGTCTGCGCCGCCACGCCGCCGCCTCGACGGTCACGCTTCCGGTGCCGCCGCAGTCGATGCAGGACCCCGGGCCGCCCCGGCCTCCCCAGCACCAACACCTGTCGTCCCCGACGGACTTGGCGCGGCCGGAGCCCTCGCAGTCCATGCACGCCGTCCAGCCGTGGCACTCGTCGCACAGGACCCGGTCGACGGTGCTCAGGGTGTAGCGCGGCTGGCGCAGCGCGCGGCCGGAGAACACCACCGGCGTCCATCCGGTCAGCGTGAGGACTCCGGGTCCCGCGCCCTCGTAGACCGACACCTGGAACTCGCCGTGGCGCGCCGTCGCCCAGGTCTCCCCCGCCACGCCGCGGTGCGACAGTCGGGCCTGCCAGCCCGCGGCGGTGAAGGCGTCCGCCACCGCGCCGGGCCCGACTCCCGCCGGGCGGTCGGCGGCGCCGAGCGCCAGCATGAACAGGGCGCGCTCGCCGACCGGTTCGGGATCGCGCAACCGCACCGGGTCCGTCCACTGCCGCACCAGTACCGCGCTCGACTCCGGGAACACCGCCCCGGTCACGTACCTGAGGCGGCCGTACAGCCACGCCGCGCCGTCGGCCAGCGACGCGCTCCCGGCTCCGTCCGGCCCTGTGGCCCCTTCGTCCATCTCCGACGTCTCCCGCCACTCGGGGCACCCCGCACTGCCCGTCCCTCACACGATCACTGACCGTGCAGACGAGGGGGTCGTGGGAGACGGTTCCCCCGGGGCGGGAGGGTCACCGGATGGTGTCAGCGGCCGAAGGTGTCGATGCCCTCCACGATCCAGCGGCCGTTCCGCTCGACGACGTCCACCGCGAACATGGCGCCCGCGTAGACCCCTTGGTCCGGTGCGCCCGTGGCCTTCTTCCCCTTGGCGGGCTTGGCGGGGGCCGCCGTGCTCACGCTGCTCTGGTCCGCGTAGACCAGGACGCGCGCCCGGTCACCGTCGATGCGCTCGACGGCGCTGTCGGTCACCGTGGTGGTGATGACCGTCTTCTGCTTGGCCGCCTGGGCGAGCACCCCGCCGATCAGGTCCTTGTGCTGGGCGACGGCCTTGCCGGTGAGCAGGGTCCTGGCCGCCTTCTCGGCGGCGTCCGGGGCGGCGTAGTCGTACGAGAAGAGTGCCGCGACGGCCTTGCCGGTCTGCCCCTTGATGTCGCTGGTGCGGGCCGGGTCGGTCAGCGCGGTGTTGGTGCGGGCCGGGTCGTCGCGCAGGGCGGTGGCTCGGCTGTGGGCGAGCCCGGCGAAAGCGCCGAGGAGCAGGGTGAGTACGCAGAGGACGGCGAGGGCGACGGCGGGGCCGCGGCGGGCCTTGTCACGGGCGCCCGCCGGCTCGGTGGACTCCGCCTCCGGGGCCGGTGCGGTGTCGAGGCCCTGGGCGCTCCCGGACTCCTCTGAGGTCTCCGCGTCGGCTTCCCGCGGCCGCGGCGCGCGCAGCCGTACCGCCGTCCCCTCGGCGGGCAGTACGTCCACCGGGGCGGTGCGGGTCGCCTCCTGCTCCGGGGCGGTGGTGGCGGGCTGGCCGTCGCGGGCCTGGCGGCGGCGCTGGCGGTTGATCAGGTGGCGGGTGGTCGACATCGTGCGGTCCTCTCCGGTGCGGGCGGCTGGCGTGGGGCGGGACCGGTCAGCCGGTCGACGCGCCGCCCACGGGGGCCTGGCCCAGGGCGCTGAGCTTCCAGCGCCCTTCGGCGCGGGTGAGTTCGCCGAGCATGCGGCTGTCCTTGTCGGAGCTCTTGTCGTCCGCCGTGCGCACCGTGACGCGCAGCGCGACCAGCAGGCGCGCCCGGCCCGCGCGGTCGTCGAGCTCGGTGATCGCCCCGGACAGCACCCGGGCCGTGGTCACGGTCTTGGCCGCCTTCACCTGGGTGGCGAACTCGGTCCGCCCCTGCGCGAGTTGGCTGTGCAGGTCCCCGGTGGTGGAGGACTCCCACAGGTCCAGGCCCTGGTCCACCTTGCTGTGGTCGAGGGTGTTGAGGTTGACGACGGCTTGTTCGCCGGCCTCCAGGGCCGTGTCGCGCTGGGCCGCGTACCCGGCGGAGTCGTCGTGGGAGGCGTCGTACCAGTCCCATCCGGTCCAGGCGGCGAACCCACCCGCGAGCAGGGTGAGCGCCAGCGCCGCGGCCAGGAGCGGCCGGGTTCCGGTCAGGGCGCGGACGCCGCGTGCCATGGGGTGCTCCTGTCTCCCGCCGGGGTCGGCGGGGCCTTGAGGGTGGTACCGCGTGCGGTGTTCGTGTGGTGCGGGGCCGCCGGGCTCGCGGGTCCGGGGGCTCCTTCGGTGCGCGGGTCAGCGGGTCAGCGGGTCTTGATGTCGACGATCTGCCAGCGGTTCTCGTACAGCCGTGCCGTGACGTTCAGTTGGGCGGCCGAGCTGGTCGGGGTGCCCTTGGCCCGGGTGGACGTCTGGTCCAGGAAGACCAGGACGTGCGCGGTGTCGCCGCGCAGGTCGATGACACCGGTGCGTACGGCCTGGGTGGACAGGGTGATCCCCTGCTGGGCCAGGCTCTGGCGGACCTGTGCGAACAGCTCCGTGTACTGGCGTGCGGCGCGTCCCGCCAGGACGGTCCGCGCGGACCGTTCGGTGGCGTCGGCACCGGTCGGCGTGTACGAGAAGACCCGCGCGAGCGCGTCGTTGACGTCGCCGCCGACGCGGGTGGTGGCGGCCGCGTCGGTGAGGGCCTGGTTGCGGGCCGAGGGGGTGGAGCGCAGTTGGTGGGCGCCGTAGAAGAAGGCGCAGCCGCCGATCAGGAGGATGGCGGCGACACCCCCGATGACGGCGCGCCGCCAGACGTCGGCACGCCGGGCGCGGGGGGCGGTGGCGTCGGAGTCCGCGTCCGCATCGGCATCGGCATCGGCATCGGCATCGGCATCGGGAAGGTCGGCGGTGTCGCTGTCTTCGGGGTCTTCGGGGCCTTCGGCGGCTCGGGGCGCTTCGGGGCCGTCCGGCTCCGCTGGTGCCGTCTCGTCAGGCATGGCGGCCGCCACTTCCGTACTGGTGTCCGCCGGTTCCGCCACGGCCTCCGGCATCTCCTCGGCGTTCCGTGACGCGCCGTTCGTCCTGCGCAGCAGCCGGTTCACTTCTTCCCGCTCCCCTCGGCCGTGCCCGTTCCCGTCCCCTTGTCCGGCGCGGCCCCGGCGACCGGGACCGCGCTGAGGGCCTTGACCTTCCAGGTGTCCTCGCCGGTGCGGTCCAGGACGGCCTCCAAGCGCTTGCGGTCGCTGGTGGCCTTCGTGGCGCCCTGCGCGGTGACGTCGACGCGTACGGTCGCGATGAGCTTCGCCGTACCGGCGCGGGTGTCGAGCGCCGTGACCGCCGCGTCGGTGACCGTGGCGCGGGCGGAGGCGCCCGTGGTGGGCTCGGTGGTGCCCAGCTCCGCGCGCAGCGGTCCCGTGGACGCCTCGCGCCAGGCGGCGATGGAGTCCTCGGCGTGGTCGCGGGTGGAGGCGTCGAGGGTGTTGAGCACGGCGAGGTGGTGGCGGCCCTGTTCCAGGGCGGCGTCGCGGGCCCGCCCGTAGGCCAGGTCGTCGTCGGTGCGGGCCTGGGAGTAGGTCCAGGCACCGGTGCCGCAGAAGGCGAGGGCGACGGCCAGGGCTGCGCCGGTGAGGGCTCGGGTGCGCCCGGCCGGACGCGTCGGGGCGGGTCCCCGGGACCGGGACGGCCGGCCGAGGCGCTTCATCGACTTGATCCGCTGCATCGGCTTCATCGGCTTCATCGGCTGCCTCCGCTGGTGAGGCCGAGCAGTCCGGCCAGGTCGGTCGGGCCCGCGCCCTGGCCGGGGAGCGCGAGGGCGCCGGGCAGGGCGGGGGTCGTGGAGGTGGGGGCGGCGGTGCTGCCGGAGGGCAGGGAGCCGGGCTTGGCCGGGGTGGGGACGGCGCCGCTGCCGGGGGCGTGTGCGGAGCCGCGCACGTTGAGGCCCGAGGAGGCGGGGGCGGTGCAGCCGGCCTTGGTGTTGAGGGCGGGGGCGGTGCCGAGGTCGAGGCCGTTGCGGTAGCGGGTGCCGCCGTAGCCGGAGGTGCAGGGCAGGGGCTTGAAGAAGGTGACGGCCATGCCGAAGTTGACCTTGCCGCCGTCGACGGCGGTGGCGCCGGCGGAGACGGCGGCGGGGAACTTCACCAGGAGTTCCTCCACGCCGCGCTGGCGGGTGACGGCGATCTGCGAGGTGGTGAGCAGGTTGGCGAGGACGACGCCGAGGCTGGGGTCGAGGTCGCGCAGCAGTCCGCTGACCTGGGTGGTGGCGTCGGGGGTGACGGTGAGCAGGCGGCGCAGGTCGGTGTCGGAGCCCTTGAGGGTGGTGGCGAGGGTGCGGGCGCCGGTGGCGAAGTCCCTGATGGCCTGTGCTTCTTCGGCCTGGGTGCGCAGCACGACCGCGCCGTCGTTCATGAGCTTGGTGGTGGAGGGCAGGGCGCGGTCGGCGGCCTGGACGAAGGCGCTGCCGTTGTCCAGGAGCACCTGGAGGTCCTCGCCGTGTCCCTCGAAGGCCTTGCCGAACTCGTCGACGACCGTGCGCAGCGATTCCAGGGGTACGGAGCTGGTGAGGTCGTTCATGCTGGTGAGGACGTCGGTGACGGGGGCGGGGACCTGGGTGGCGGACTGTTCGATGGTGGTGCCGTCGGCGAGGTAGGGTCCTTCGTCGCTCTCGGGGCGCAGGTCGACGTACTGCTCGCCGACCGCGGAGAGTCCGGCGACGACGGCCTTGGCGTCGGCGGGGATGCGGGGCGCGGACTTCTTGATGCGCAGTTGGGCGACGACGCCGTCGGAGGTGAGGCCGATGTCGCCGACGCGGCCGACGGAGACGCCCCGGTAGGTGACGTCGGAGTGGGTGAACAGCCCCCCGGTGCGGGCGAGGTGGACGTCGACGGTGTAGTAGTCGGCGACTCCGGCGAACCGGCCGAGGTCGGCGTAGCGGATGCCGACGAAGCCGAGGACGAGGACGGCGATGACGAGGAACGCGAGGTTCTTCAGCCGTACGGCGAGGGTGATCACCGGCTGCCGCCTCCGTTCGCGCGCGTGGTCGGGGAGGTGGTGACGACCGGCAGGGGCAGCAGCGGCGAGCGGTTGTGCCGTACGCCTTCGGGCTGGGGGCCTGGGTCGCCGGTGGGTTCCTCGGTGGGCTGGTCGGTGGGCTCTTCCGTGGGTTCCCCGGTGGGCTCCTCGGTCGGTTCCTCCGTGGGTTCCCCGGTGGGCTCCTCCGTCGGCGTGGGCGTGGGGTCGGGGTCCTCGCGGGGCACCAGTGGCGGGATGACCTGGGTGCCGGGTGCGGCGGCGATGTGCAGGTAGGTGTTGAGGTAGTCGCCCTTGACGCCGCGCAGCACCTCGTCGGTGAACGGGTAGGTGAGGAGCGCCTGGAGGGAGTCCGGCAGGTCGGTGCCCGCGTCGGCGAGCGCCTTCAGGGTGGGCGCGAGCGCCTTGAGGTCGGCGACCATGTCGTCCTTGCTGGCGTTGATGGTGGAGACGGCGACGCCGGAGAGGGTGTCGAGCGCGCGCAGCATGGTGAGCAGGGAGCCGCGCTGCTTCTCCAGGGTCTTCAGGCCGGGCGAGAGCGTGGTGAGGACGGTGTCGACGTCGTCCTTGCGGGTGGCGAGGGTGGCGGAGAGCCGGTTGACGCCGTCGAGGGCCTGGGTGATGTCGTCGCGGTGCGCGTCGAGGTCGGTGACGAGGGTGTTGACGCGCTGGAGCATGGAGCGGACCTGGGGTTCCCGGCCGCCGAGCGCCTTGTTGAGTTCCTGGGTGATGGTCTTGAGCTGGTTGACGCCGCCGCCGTTGAGGAGCAGGGAGAGCGCGCCGAAGACCTCTTCGACCTCGCTGTTGCGGCTGGTGCGGGAGAGCGGGATGACCTGGCCGCCCGCGAGGGTGCCGCCGGTGGTCCTGGACGGGGCGATGAGTTGTACGTACTTCTCGCCGAGCAGGCTGGACTGTTCCAGGCGGGCGGTGGCGTCGGCGGGGAGGTGGACGTCGCCGTTGACGCGCATGGTGACGCGGGCGGTCCAGCCGTCGTCGCCGAGGCGGATGTCGGTGACGCGGCCGACGGCGACGTCGTTGACCTTGACCGCAGACTGGGGGACGAGGCTGAGGACGTCGTCGAGTTCGGCGACGACGGTGTAGGGGTGGGAGCCGAGGTCGGCGCCGCCGGGCAGCGGGAGGTCCTCGATGCCGTCGAACCGGGGCGGGCCCCAGGAGAAGGAGGTGACGGCGAGGGTGAAGCCGAGGCCGAGGGCGATCACGCCGCCCACGCCGACGCCGATGGTCTTGCCGGCCAGGGCCGCGCCGCGTCTCACCGGTTCCCCTTTCCGGTGGCCGCCGAGGTGCCGCCCGCGACGGGCAGCGGGAGGAGCGGTCCGCCCGAGCTGATCTCGTTGAGGTTGGCGCGGCCGTCGAGGGTGCGGGTGTTCTTGTTGTACGCGTTGACGACGTTGCCGGCGGCCAGCGGGGCCGCGTCGAGGGCTTCGGCGAGGGAGGCCCGCTGGCGCACCAGGGTCTGGGTGATGGGGACGAGCTTGTCGATGTTGTTCTTGAGCTCGCCGCGGTTGTCCTTGATGAAGGTCTTGACCTGGCTGAGGGCCTTGCCGAGTTCGGAGAGCGCCCCGGCGAGGTCGTCCTTGTTGTCGGCGAAGTAGCCGACGACGTCGTCGAGGCGCTCCTGGGCGCTGCGCACGTCGCCGTCCTTGTCCTTGAGCATGGTGGTGAAGGTCTGCAACTGGGCGAGGGTGGTGAAGAGTTGTTCGCTGCTGCCGTCGAGGGTCCGGGCGGCCTTGCCGAACTCCTTGACGGAGTCGCCGATGGCGGCGCCGTTGCCCTTGAGGTTCTTCGCCCCGGTGTCGAGGAGTTCGGAGAGGGCTCCGGCGGAGTTGGCGCCGTCGGGGCCGAGCGCCTTGGCGAGGTCGGTGATCGAGGAGTAGAGCTGGTCGATCTCGACGGGGGTGCGGTTGCGGTCGGCGGGCAGGACGGCGCCGTCGGCGAGTGCGGTGCCGCCGGTGTAGGCGGGGGTGAGTTGGACGTAGCGGTCGGCGACGATGCTGGGGGCGACGACGACGGCCCGGGCGTCCTCGGGCACGCGGACGCCGTCGTCGAGGGCGAGCCGGACGCGGACCTTGGTGCCCTCGGGGTCGACGGATTCGACGTGGCCGACGCGGACGCCGAGGATGCGCAGGTCGGAGCCGGGGTAGATGCCGACGGCGCGGTCGAAGTAGGCGGTGACGCGGGTGCCTTCGTCGTCCAGGACGGTGTACGTGACCAGTCCCGCGGCGGCGAGGACCGCGACGGCGAGTCCGACGACGAGGGGTCTGCTGCGGGTGGTCATCGTTCACCGCTTCCCTGGGCCGCCGCCTGCTGCCGGGGCGGCTGGCATCCGGTCTTGGGCTGGGAGCCCGCGGGCAGGTAGTCGCGGGGCACCACGCCGCACAGGTAGCTGTCGAACCACCGGCCGTTGCCGAGGGTGTTGCCGATCAGCCGGTAGTAGGGGCCGACGAGGGCGAGGGTCTTGTCGAGCTGGGCGGTGTTCTTCTCCAGGACGCCGGTGACCCGGCTCAGCGCGCTGAGGGTGGGTCCGAGCTGGCGCTGGTTGTCGGTGACCAGTCCGCTCAGCTGGGTGCCCAGGGCACGGCTGCCCTTGAGGAGGGCCTTGATGGCGTCGCGGCGGCTCTGGAGTTCGCCGAGCAGGGAGCTGCCGTCCTCGATGAGGACCTCGAAGCTGGACTGCTTGTTCTGCAGGGTCTTGGTGAACTTCTGGCTGCCCTTGAGCAGTTGGGCGAGCTGGGTGTCGCGCTTGGAGACGGACCGGGAGAGCGCGGAGAGTCCGTTGACGGCTTCGCGTACGTGCGGGGGCGAGTTCTTGAAGGTGTCGGAGATCGTCTTGAAGCTCTCGGCGAGCTGCTGGGTGTCGATGGCGTCGACGGTGCCGCTGAGGTCCTGGAAGGCCTGGGTGACGTCGTACGGGGAGGTGGTGCGGGAGGCCGGGATGCGGGTGTCCGGGTCCTGGCGGCCGGAGCCGAGCGGGTCCAGGGCCAGGTACTTGTCGCCGAGGAGCGTCTTGATGGCGATGGCGGCGGTGCTGCGGTCGCCGACCCAGGCGTCGCCGACCTGGAAGTCGACCCTGACCTTGGCGCCGTCCAGGGCGACGGAGGTGACCTGGCCGACCTTGACGCCGGCGATGCGGACCTCGTCGCCGGTGTCGAGTCCGGCGGACTCGGTGAAGTCGGCGCTGTAGGTGGTGTCGTCGCCGACCAGGGGCAGGTCGTCGATGTTGTAGGCGAGGGTGCCGAGGACGGCGAGGACGACGAGCCCGGCGACGGCGACGTGGACGGGGTCGCGTTCCTTGACGGGCTTGAAGCGGGGCCCGGCGGGGCGCCGGCGGGCTGTGGTCATCCGCGGCACCTCGGTTCGCTGACGGTGATGCCGGTGGGCGGCTTGGAGCCGTCGGAGGTGCTCACGCCGCTCACGCGGGCCTCGCAGAGGTAGAGGTTGAACCAGGACCCGTACGAGGAGAGCCGGGCCAGGGCGGTCATCTTGGCGGGCGTCCTGGCGAGGAAGTCCTCGATCTGCGGGGTGTGGTCGCCCAGGGTGCCGGAGAGCCTGCCGAGGTCGCGGATGTCCTTCTTCAGGGGCGCGCGGCCGTCCTGGAGGAGTCCGGCGGTGGCGGTGGTGAGGTCGCCCATGGCCTGGACGGCCTCGCCGAGGGGCTTGCGGTCGCCGTTGAAGCCGGTGACGAGCCGCTGGAGGGTGGTGACGAGGTCGTCGAAGGCGCTCTCGCGGTCGTTGAGCGTGCCGAGCACGGTGTTGAGGTTGGTGACGACCTGGCCGATGACCTTGTCCTTGGCGGCGACGGTGGTGGTGAGCGAGCCGATGTGGCGCATCAGGCTGTCGACGGTGCCGCCCTCGCCCTGGAGGACCTGGACGAGGGATCCGGCGAGCTCGTTGACGTCCTTCGGGGAGAGGCCCTCGAAGAGCGGTTTGAAGCCGTTGAAGAGCAGGGTGAGGTCGAGGGCGGGGGTGGTGCGGTCCAGCGGGATGGTGTCACCGTCGTGGAGGGTGCCGTCGAGGTCGCCGCTGCCGCGGTCGAGGGCGACGTAGCGCTGTCCCACCATGTTGAGGTACTTGACGGCGGCGGTGGCCGAGCGCGGCACGGCGCGGTCCTCGCGGACGCTGAAGGTGACCTGTGCGGTGCGCCGGTCGACCACGCGCACGTCGGTGACCTCGCCGACCTTGACGCCGGAGATGCGGACGCTGTCGCCGTCGACGAGGCCGGTGGCGTCGCTGAACAGGGCCTTGTACTCGTTGGTCGCCGAGCCGGTGCCGGTGTTGGCGATGCTGAAGGCGAGCACGGTCGTGGACAGGGCGGTGACGACGAGGAACGCGAGGGACTTCAGGACGGGTCCGGTCAGGCCGCGCCGGCGCAGGTGGTCGGCGGGCGCGGGGGCGTCCTCGGTGGCGGGGGCGTCGTCCACGGGGGTGGGTGCGGTGGTCATCGCAGGGTCACCTCCGCTCCGCGGTAGGCGGGTCCGACGAGCAGGCTGCTCCACTCGGGCAGGTCACCGGGGGGCTTCTTGGCGCCGGGCGCGAGGAGTTCGTTGACCAGGGCGCTCTCCTGCGGGGAGTTCGCGGGTCCGAGGTCCTGGTCGGCGGCGGCGGTGGCGCGGGCGGCGGGCGCGGTGGGCACGCCGAGGTAGGGCACCGGGTAGCAGTGCGGGCCGTCGCCGCCCGCGTACGACGGTGTGTCGCGGCCGGGCAGGTAGGCGCCGCGGGAGGGCACGGTGGTGACGTTGACGTGGAGTCCCGGCTGGTTGGTGCCCTTGCCGAGGGCCTTGTCCATGGCCGGCACGAACTCGGCGATGGTGCGCAGCGTGCAGGGGAAGGACGAGGAGTACTCGGCGAGCCGTTCCAGGGTGGGCCTGCTGTCCGCGCTGAGCCGGATGATGTTGTCCTTGTTCTGCCGCAGGAAGGCGGTGACGTCCTCGGAGGTGCGGGTGACGGCTCCGTAGGTGCCGACGAGGTCGCTCTCCTTCTCGGCCAGGGTGGTGCTGGTGGTGGTGAAGTCGGTGAGCGCCTGGACGATGTCGGGCGCGGCGTCGGCGTACACCTGGCTGACCTTGACGAGTTCCTTGAGGTCGCGGTTGAGGGTGGGCAGCTGCGGGTTGAACTTGCGCAGGTGGTCGTCGAGTTGGACGAGGGTGTCGCCGAGCTGGTCGCCGCGTCCCTCCAGGGCCTTGGAGACCGCGGAGAGGGTGGCGGAGAGCTTCTGCGGCTGGACGGCGGTGAGCATGGGCAGCACGTTGTCCAGGACCTGCTGGAGTTCGACGGCGTTGCTGGAGCGGTCCTCGGGGATGACGGCGCCCGCGTCGAGGCGCTGCGCCGAGGGGCTGGCGGGGGGTACGAGGGCGACGAACCGTTCGCCGAACAGGGTGGTGGGCAGCATCTGGGCGGTGACGTCGGCGGGGATGTCGTCGAGTGCGCCGGGTTCCATGGCGAGGGTGAGGCGGGCGCCGGTGTCGGTGGCGTCGATGCGGCGTACTTCTCCGATGACGACTCCGCGCAGTTTGACCTCGGCGCCCAGGTGCATCTCGTTGCCGACGGTGCCGGTCTCGACGGTGACGGGTTCGGAGGCGGTGAACTGCTTGTCGTACACGGCGATCGCGAGCCAGACCAGCAGCGCGGGCACCAGCAGGAAGGCGACGCCGGCGAGTCTGCGGCGCAGCCGCTCGCCGTGGGGACTCCTCATCTCAGCCCGCCACCTTCACGGTCGTGGTCGCGCCCCACAGGGCGAGCGACAGGAAGAAGTCGGTGACGCTGATCAGGACGATGGCGTTGCGCACGGAGCGGCCGACGGCGACGCCGACGCCGGCGGGGCCGCCGCTGGCGCGGAAGCCGTAGTAGCAGTGCGCGACGATCACCATCACGCTGAAGATCAGTACTTTGAGCACCGAGAGCAGGACGTCGGTGGGTGACAGGAACAGGTTGAAGTAGTGGTCGTACGTGCCCTGGGACTGGCCCTTGAAGAAGACGACGGTCAGGCGCGAGGCGAAGAACGAGGACAGCAGTCCGATGGCGTACAGCGGGATGACGGCGACGACACCGGCGATGATGCGGGTGGTGACGAGGTAGGGCATGGAGCGGATGCCCATGCCTTCGAGGGCGTCGACCTCCTCGTTGATGCGCATCGCGCCGAGCTGGGCGGTGAAGCCCGCGCCGACGGTGGCGGACAGGGCGAGGCCGGCGACGAGGGGCGCGATCTCGCGGGTGTTGAAGTACGCGGAGACGAATCCGGTGAACGCGGCGGTGCCGATCTGGTCGAGGGCGGCGTAGCCCTGGAGGCCGACGACGGTGCCGGTGAAGAGGGTCATGGCGACCATGACTCCGATGGTGCCGCCGATGACGCCGAGGCCGCCGGAGCCGAACGCGACCTCGGCGAGCAGGCGTTGGACTTCGCGCAGGTAGCGGCGCAGGGTGCGCGGGATCCAGAGCAGGGCGCGCAGGTAGAACAGCAGCTGGTCGCCGGAGCGGTCAAGCCAGACGAGCGGGGAGGCCATCGGCCTCAGCCTCCCTTCGGCGGGACGATCTGCAGGTAGATGCCCGTCAGGATCATGTTGACGAAGAACAGCAGCATGAAGGTGATGACGACGGACTGGTTGACCGCGTCGCCGACGCCCTTGGGGCCGCCGCGCGGGTTGAGTCCGCGGTAGGCGGCGACGATGCCCGCGATGAACCCGAAGATCAGCGCCTTCAGTTCGCTGATGTAGAGGTCGGGCAGCTGGGCGAGGGCGGAGAAGCTGGAGAGGTAGGCGCCGGGGGTGCCGTCCTGCAGGATGATGTTGAAGAAGTAGCCGCCGAGGGTGCCGACGACGGAGACCAGGCCGTTGAGCAGGACGGCGACGCCCATGGTGGCGAGGACCCGGGGGACGACGAGGCGCTGGACGGGTGAGACGCCCATGACCTCCATCGCGTCGAGTTCCTCGCGGATCTTGCGGGAGCCGAGGTCGGCGCAGATGGCGGAGCCGCCGGCGCCGGAGATCAGCAGGGCGACGATGAGCGGGCTGGCCTGCTGGATGACGGCGAGGACGCTGGCGCCGCCGGTGAAGGACTGGGCGCCGAGCTGCTGGGTGAGCGAGCCGACCTGGAGGGCGATGACGGCGCCGAAGGGGATGGATACCAGGGCGGCGGGCAGGATGGTGACGCTGGCGATGAACCAGAACTGCTCGATGAACTCGCGGAACTGGAAGGGCCGTCGGAAGATGGCCCGGCCCACTTCGGCGCCGAGCGCGAAGAGCCGCCCGGTCTGGCGCAGGGCCGCGGTGATCACGCGCCGCTCCCGGTGGCCGGGAGGGTCAGGGTGGGTGCGGCGCCGTCCCTGGCGTAGGTGTCGCGGATGGCGGTGCGGGCGGCGGGCGGCAGGGTGTCGAGCATGCCGAGGACGCGCTCGCGGCGGCGGGCGACGGCGCCGCGGGGCGGCAGGCCGGGGGACGGCTCCAGCTGGGGCACGATCTCGCGGGGCGCGGCGGCGCGGCGGGCGGCGACGGTGGCGGCCTCGGCGGCCATGGTGTCGGCGTCCTTCTCCTCGGACATGCCGATGGGGCCTTCGCGGTGGCCGCCGAGGAACTGGGCGACGACGGGTTCGTCGCTGGTGAGGAGGACTTCGCGGGGCCCGAAGGTGACCAGGTTGCGGCGGAAGAGCATCCCCATGTTGTCGGGGACGGTCGCGGCGATGTCGAGGTTGTGGGTGACGATGAGCATCGTCGCGTCGATCTGCGCGTTGAGGTCGATGAGCAGCTGGGAGAGCAGGGCGGTGCGCACGGGGTCGAGCCCCGAGTCGGGTTCGTCGCACAGGACGATCTGCGGGTCGAGGACCAGGGCGCGGGCGAGTCCGGCGCGCTTGCGCATGCCGCCGCTGATCTCGCCGGGGAGTTTGCCCTCGGCGCCGAGGAGGCCGACGACCTCGATCCGCTCCATGACGATGCGGCGGATCTCGGACTCCTTCTTGCGGGTGTGCTCGCGCAGCGGAAAGGCGATGTTGTCGAAGAGGTTCATCGACCCGAAGAGGGCGCCGTCCTGGAACATGAGCCCGAAGAGTTTGCGCGTCTCGTAGATGTCGCGTTCCGGGCTGTTCACCATGTCGACGCCATTGATGAGGACGCGGCCCCGCTGGGGCTTGAGCAGTCCTATGAGGGACTTCAGGAATACGGTCTTGCCGGTGCCCGAAGGTCCCAGCATGACGCTGACTTCCCCGGCCGGCAGGGTCAGTGTCACGTCCTGCCAGATGTTCTGCTTGCCAAAGGACATGGTCAGGCCTTCAACCACTACTTCGATACCCATCTCACCTCCAGCAAGCGCTCTCGCGCGTGTGTCGCGGCCCGCACGCTAAGTCCTTGTGGATCTCCCGGACAATAGGTCCGGCAGCCAATTCCGTACACGATCCCGGGTTTTGTCACCGCGCAGACAAAGTCCGGTGCCCCGCTTGTCTCCGGGGAGATACAGCGGGACCCCGCGGCTCCGGGTGCCGGATCCGCGGGGTCGCGCCGACGGGCGTCCGTCCCGTACCGGGTCCGGACCGGTTGCCGCCCCCCGGGACTCCGGGCGGCGGGGGGCCGCCGACCTGGAGTCGAGCGTCGCACCCGGAACGCTACGGCTGGGTAACCTCCGGCGGCAATACCAGGTTCTGAGATTTTCGCGAGACCGCGTACGGCCAGGTTCCTTTTGTCATCCAGGAGCCAAACGGGCGCGCGGAGTTGTCACCGCGGAGCGCTTTCTGGCGCAACGCTGACAAAGTACGGGGCGGCCTGACACGGCGCTGACACGAGCCCGCCCTCCGACCACCGAAAATGTCGACTTTACGCACCTGGCGACAAGGTGCGCCCCGGCATCGCTCACCCAGGGAACAGGTATTTCCACATCTTGAAAGAATCATGAACTACGCCATTGTTCAGGGAAGTTTCCCGCAAGTAACGTCTGGCTCGCGGCCGAGGAAATCCGAGCCGCGGGCCGCCCGGCCCCGCCCCCACTGTTCCGCCGCGGCCCAACCTCTGCCGGTCAATCCCCAAGGAGAGTCCCAGAGTCATGAAGAACGCCATCAGAAAGTTCGCCATCGTCGCCGGTGCGGCCACCGCCTCCTTCGCCCTCGCCACCGGTCCGGCCCTGGCCGTGCCCTCCACGGTGTGGACGGTCAACCCCTCCCCGGCCAGCTTCACGGCGACCAACAGCGGCAACATCGTGCTGAGCGTCAACGGCATCGCGATGACGTGTACGACCTCGGGCGCCTCCGGCACCATGGCGAGCGCCACCGGCAACCCGGCGGTCGTCGCCTCCATCAGCGCCATCAACTTCGGCACGGCGGGCACCCCCTGCACCAGCGTCCTCGGCAACGTGACCACCGTCCCGACCACCCCGTGGACGATCAACGCCGCCGACTACACCGCCGCCACCGGCACCACCAAGGGCTACGTCGGCAACATCGTCGCCGACGTGACCGTCGGCGCCTGCAAGTTCCGCGTCACGGGCAAGGCCTCCGGCAACTACGTCAACTCCACGGGCAAGCTGTCGGTCGCCAGCACCAGCGGTGAGCTGATCGTGTCGAACTCGACCAACTGCGGTTCGGCCGTGCCGAACGGCGCCAAGCCGATCTTCACCGGCGCCTACCTCGTCAAGAAGACGGGCACCACCACGATCCCGACGATCGTCGGCTCGAACCCGTAAGCAGTACGGCTCCGTACCCGCCCGGCCGGCCACCCCGGCCGGGCGGGTGCGGGCTTGCGGCCTCCCGAACCGGCGCCACCCCGAGCGGAGCGACACCACCCATGACAGGCCTCCCCGCCACCCCGCGCACCACCCGAGCCCGCACCCGCTACGCCGCCGTGGCGGCGTTCGTCGCGCTGGCCCCCCTGCTTCCCGGGGCGGCGGCGGCCGTGGGGCCGCAGGAGGTCGACGCCGAACTGCCGTACGTGTGCGCGTTCCCGTCGGGCAAGCAGCCGGTGAAGGTCCGGGTGCGCGCGACCTTCCCGGCGCAGGCTCGGACCGGCGAGGAGATCAGGCCGGTGAAGGTGTCCACGGCCGTCGAGCTGCCGGCCGCCGCCACTGCCGAGCTCACCGGGCTCAAGGCCGCCACCGCCCAGCCGGCCACCCGGCTCTCCGTGACCGCGAGCCAGGGCGCGGAGGAGGCGCCGGCGAGCTGGCCCGGCTCCGCCCAGCCCGTCGCCGTACCCGCCGAAGGGCCGCTGGAGCTGTCCACCACGGGGGACGTGCCGGCGGTGTCCACGGCGAGCGCCGGGCCGCTGGTCTTCACCGCCGGGGCGCTCGACCTGGACCTGGCGCTCGCCCTCGCCGACGGCGCGGCCGCCACCCCGCCGTCGCTCAGCGTGACCTGCGCCCTGGACCCGAAGGCCTCCGGCGGGGACGGCAAGCTCGTCACCGTGCCCGTGGGCGAGGACACCGGCACCACCTCGCCCTCCCCCGGCGGCTCGCCCTCCCATTCGGAGCCCGGGGGGACCGGTACGACGGCGCCCGGCAAGCCCGGCACCAGCCCGTCGCCCGGCAAGGGCCCCAAGGCCAAGGCGAAGGGACCCTCGGTCCGGGCCGCCGCGCCCAAGCGCGACGCGCCGCCCTGCATCAAGAAGAACCCCACGGACGTGTCGCTGAACGCCTACATCACGGGCTACGCCAACGTCCGCAAGCAGAAGGGCGCCTCGCTGATCCCGGTGTCCTGCGTCCAGATCGAGCAGGGGCCGCCGGAGCTGGTGTTCCCGCCGGACGGCAGTCCGCTGCACCTGGTGCAGACGTCGCCGGGCTACCTGGACTACCAGGGCCGCAAGCAGACCCCGCCGTTCAAGTCCACCTTCCTGACCTTCGACTTCGTGCCCGCCACGGCCACCATGGTGCTCGAACAGACGGGTCCGATGGTGGTCAGCTCGGACGTGCTGCTGAGCTTCCCGGACAACATCGCCGAGACGTACGTACGCGTACCGCTGAAGATCCACGTCCTGGACGTGAAGGTCAACGGGACCCGGCTCGACGTCGGCCCGAACTGCCGCACCGCCACGTCCCTGAAGTCGGCCGACCCGGACCCCGCCAAGTACCCCGGCGACCACCTGGTCATGCTGGGCAAGGGCAAGCTCGTCAACGGCACGGACGCCACCGGGTACGTGCTCACCTCAGGCGGCCCGCTCACCGGCGAGGTCACGATCCCCGCGTTCAAGGGGTGCGGCAGCAAGGGCGAGAACCTCGACCGCCTGCTGACCGCCTCCATCTCGGGTCCCGGCAACTACATCAAGCAGATCCAGGGCCAGACCTGCAAGGTCATCGAGGACGTCCCGACCGAGAACCAGTGCACCGAGGACCGCGAGCCCTACGTGGTCCCCAAGCCCGAGCGCTGATTCCCCGCCACCGCACCACGCCCCCGTCAAGGAAAGGCAGCCGCCATGCCCCTCGTCACCAGGCGCACCAGACTCGCGACGCTCTCCGCGCTCACCGCGCTGGGCGCCTTCGCCTCGCTCGGGACGGCCACGGCGGCCGACCCGGTGCTCAACGGCGGCTGGGCGCCGTTCACCCGCTGTCCGGTGGACGCGGGCCCGATGATGGCCACCGACGGCCTGGACAAGGCCCCGCAGTGCGTCGCCTCGTCCTCCGCCAGCGGCTCCATCAAGCTGGGCAACACCACCGTGATCACCGCCAGGACCAACCTGCAGATGGGCACGATCCAGAACAGCGACGGCACCAGCTCGGTCGTCGCCCCGGCCTCCGGCGCGCTCATCGCCGACTCGGCCACCGTGCCCGGCGGCCTGCTCGGCCTGATGTGCCCGAGCAACCTGCCCGGCATCACCGAGATCTGCCAGACCCTGAGCGACGCCAAGCTCAACAAGATCACGGCGACCATGGAGTCGGTGGGCACGCCCTCCAACTTCGACCAGATCGCGGGCGTCCTCACGGACATGCCGATCGTCACCATCCCGGTCCGCATCCACCTGCAGAACCCGATCCTGGGCGACAACTGCTACATCGGCACCAAGGCCAACCCGATCCTGCTGCGCCCGGCCAACTCCACCGCGCCCGGCTTCGGCGTGGACCGCTTCAACGGCGACGGCTCGGCCAACGAGGAAGGCGACATGAGCCGCCTCAACCTGCTCGGCTCCACCCAGGGCGACAGCACCTTCGCGGTGCCCGGCGCCAGCGGCTGCGGCCTGGGCCTCGGCCTGGTCAACGCGGCGGTCAACCTCAAGACCGGGCTGCCCGCGGCCTCCGGCAAGAACAAGCTCACTCTCAACAACACCCAGACCTACCTCGGCGGCCTGTTCGCCCCCGGCGTGGTCGCCCCCGACGCAGGCAAGACGCTGTCCCGCAACTGGCACTCCGCTGTCAAGTAGCAGCCGCCGGGCGGCGAATACCGGCCAGCTCAGCGGGCGCGCCGCCACCCCTGGGCACCAACTCTTGCGCAAGTGGTGTACAGCACAAGGAACTTGATTTAGCTTCAGCAGTCCGCGAAGCAATGCACCTGACGGCAGCACCGGCGCCCTCCCCGCCACGGAGGGCGCCGTACCGCACCGCCCTCCCCCCACCGGGCGCGCAGGAGAGCAAGGGATCGTCATGCCCTCAACCGCACAGCCACCGGCACTCGGTGAACCGCTCGACCCGCTCCCCAGGGAGTTCGCCGCGCTGATGCGTCCGGAGATACCCGGGCTCATCAAGGAGATACGCGTCGAGGTCCAGCGCGCCTACCCGGTGTACGCCAGGCTGCTCAACGGGCCCAACGCGGACGCCATCCGCCAGGGCGTCGAGCAGGCGCTGGCCGGCTTCGTCGACCGGGTCGCCGACCCCGGCACGAACTCGGCCCTGCGCGACGAGCTGCTGCGGAAGTTCGGCCGGGTCGAGGCCTACGAGGGGCGTGAACTGGACACGCTCCAGGGCGCGTACCGCCTGGGCGCGCGCATCGCGCTGCGCCGCGCCAAGACCATCGGCCGCCAGTACAACCTCTCCCCCACGCTGATCCTGACCTTCGCCGACGCGCTCTTCGCGTACGTGGACGAGCTGGAAGCGCTCTCGCGCGAGGGGTACGTCGAGGTGCAGGCCCGCTCCGCGTCCGAGGTGTCGGCGCTGCGAAGACAGTTACTCCACCTCATCCTGGCCGGGTCCCCGCTGCCCCAGGCCACGATCGCCGAACTGTCCCAGGACGCGGACTGGGAACTGCCCGAGCAGTGCACCCTGGTCGCCCTGCGCGCACCCGCCCCCGACCACATCCAGGCCGGCCTGGACCGGGACGTGCTGGCCGACCTCGGCATCCCGCAGCCCCATCTGCTGATCCCCGGGCCGCTCACGCCGGAGCGGCGGGCGATGCTGGACGCCGCGCTGGCCGGGACCCACGCGGTCGTGGGCCTGACCGTCGCGCCGGACCAGGCGTCGGACTCGATCCGCTGGGCGCGCCGGGTGCTCCAGCTCATCGACGACGGCATCGTCGCGGACGCGCCCGTGGTGCGCTGCGAGGAGCACCTGACAACGTTGTGGCTGCTCTCCGACCCGGCCCTGGTCGGTCATCTGGCGGCGCGTGAACTGGCGCCGCTCGGCGGCCTCTCGCGGGTGCGGCGGGGCCGTCTCGTGGAGACCCTGCGGGTGCACGTCTCCACCCGGGCGCCGGCCGAGCAGGTCGGCGAGGTGCTCGGCGTGCACGCGCAGACGGTGCGCTACCGGCTGCGCAACCTCGACAACCACCTGGGCCCCCAGCTCACCGACCCCGACCACCGGTTCGCGATGGAGGCGGCGCTGCGCTCACTGCACCTCCAGGGCAACGACTACGCCGAGTGAACGAGTGGCCGAGTGGCCGAGTGGCCGAGTGGCCGAGTAGAAGCGTCGGAGAGGAACCCCCAGAGCGGCATGCCGGGCAGCCACCTCCCACGCCGCGCCTGACAGTCGTTCAGCTGTCGGCGGTGCGGCCCGGCATGACCACGCACACGACGGCGGCCGTGACGAGGACGGTCACGGCCGCGGTCGTCGCGGAGCTGGGCAGCGGCCCAGCCGTGATCGACCGGGGAGGTCCTAAAGGTCCGTCGCGCCGCGCGGCCGGCCGAGGCGGTCCATGACCCGGTCGCGCAGGATCTCGTACTCCTCGCGCAGCCGCCGCCACTCCGCCGCGGGCGGCCGGGGTATGACGACGCCGTCCGTGACGCTCTCGTGGGGCGCGAACTGCTCGCGGGTCAGGTCGATCTCGACACCCGTGGCGAACCGGTTCCACCAGTGGTAGTCCACCCGCTCGCCGTCCACGTGCACCTCGCCCCTGACCAGTTCGCCGCCGAGCAGGTCGTTGACGACCATCGCCGTGACACCGCACTGGTCGCGGGCCGGGTTGTCCGCGCTCCAGTGCGGCCGGTGCACGGGGGTGCAGGTGTCGGCGCCCCAGCTGTCGCGCACGGCCTGTTCGACGTCCTTGAGGAGCAGTGGTCTCGTCATGCGGCGATCATGGCAGCCGCCACTGACAACGGCCGGTTCGGCCTGGGGAAGTACCAGGTCAGTGGGCCTGTACGTCCCGTCCGAGCCAGGCCGCCAGGCGCTCGTACGCGTCGGCGTCCGCGCCGGCCTCGCGGGGGGCCTCGAACGGCACGCCGTTCTCCTGGCCGCGCCGGTCGGCCGCCACCATGCGGCGGGCCGACTCCAGGGCGACCTCGGCGATCTCCTGGTCCAGCACGACCGGTTCGCCCAGGGCCCGGGACAGGTCCCAGGTGTGGGTGGCCGTCTCCATCACGTGGGCCTGGAGGGCCCCCGCGCCGGGGAGCGTCCCCCACGGCATGGTGACCTGTGCGGCGAGGCGGTCGTCCGGCGTCCAGGCGGCGTACGCGCGCTCACGGGCCTGGTCGTAGGCGACGCTCCACTCGTCGTCGGCGACGGGTTCGATGTCCACGGGCTGGGAGAGGGCGTCGCCGCCCTCGCCCACGACGGCGATCCGATGGGCGCCACCGACGACGTGCGCGAGCAGTGCCCTGACGTCGAACTCGGCGCACGGGGTGGGATGTTCGAGCTGTTCGGGGCGGACCGTCTTGATCAGTGCGGCGAGCTGTCCGGTGGCTCGGGCGTACAGCGGTCGGGGGTCGTTCATGACGCTCCTCGTGCTCAGGTCTCGATGACGCTGTCACTGTGCCGAGATAACCTGATAGCTTCCGTCAGGTTTACCTCGGGATGTGAAGCCGTGCGACGACGACCCGCCCAGGACGGTGCCCCGTGAAGTCCGACCGGCTGCTCTCGATCCTGCTGCTCCTCCAGACCCGCGGCCGTGTCCCCGCCGGTGACCTGGCGGAGCGCCTGGAGGTGTCCGTACGGACCATCTACCGCGATGTGGAGGCGCTGTCGGCGGCGGGGGTCCCCGTGTACGCCGAGCGCGGGCGGCACGGCGGGATAGCCCTGCTGCCCGGTTACCGCACCGACGTCACCGGGCTCACCCAGGACGAGTCGCGCGCGCTCTTCGTCCTCGCCGCCGAGGGGACCCACGCCGCGCTCGGCCTCGACCAGGCCCTGGGCTCCGCGCTGCGCAAGGTCATGGCCGCGCTGCCCGCGCCGCACCGTCCCGCCGCCGAGCTGACCAGCCGCCGCATCATCGTGGACCCGGTGCGCTGGCGCACGGGCGCGCGGCCCGAGGGGGTGGTGGACGTCGGGGCACTGTACGACGCGGTCTTCGCCGACCTCCGGCTGCGCCTCGACTACCGCCACGGGGGTGCGCGGACGACGAGGACGTACACCGTCGATCCGTACGGGCTCGTGGTCAAGGCGGGCGTCTGGTACCTGGTGGCCGCGCACGAGGGCGCCTTCCGCCTCTACCGCGCCGACCGGGTCCACCGCGCGGAGCTGACGGGTGAGCCGGTGCGGCGCGTGGCGGGCGTGGAGCTGGCCGACGCCTGGGAGGTGCTGCGCCGCAAGGTGGAGGAGCGGCCGACGGACGTACGCGTACGGGTACGGGTGCGGGCGGCGCGCGTCGACCAGTTCGTACGGTTCAACGCGGGCTTCCTGACCGCTCCCCCAGTGCTGGCGGAGGGGGCCGAGTGGGCCTACGCGGAGCTGGGGTTCCCCGAGCTGGGCGCGGTGCGCGCGCTGCTCGGCTTCGGCGCCCTGGTCGAGGTCCTGGACCCGCCCGAGGCCCGCGCGCTGCTCGCCGCGACCGCCGCCGAGGTCACGTCGCTGTACGCGCCGCCGGAACCGCCTTCGTAGGCGTACCCGCCCGGGGGTCCGCCGCGGGCCGGTCGTCCGGGTCGGCCCGCGGGGCGCCGAACCTGGCGAGGTAGTGCCAGACCTTCTTCACCGCCTGCGGGTCGTGCTCCCCGCTGAGCGCCGCGTCGCCCAGGACGCGCGGGTCGAGCACGCCGTCCTCGGCGATCCGCGCGGCCAGTTCGACGTACTCCGGCCCTCGGTAGCCGGGATGGCGGCGCAGCTCGTCGACGGTGACGCGGAAGCCGGGGTGCCATTCCACGGCGCACGGCAGCCGGCGCGCGGCCTCCTCCACGGGCGTGCCCCGGTGGCTGGGGTCCAGGACGAGCGCCTCGACGGCGTCGGCGAGACGGACCGGTCCGTGGACGTGGGCCTCGACGCAGTCGTCGAGGGCGTCCTGGTCGTCGGCGAGGGCGAGCGGGATCAGCGCCATGCGGTCGGCCGTGCCGAAGTCCGTGGGCTCCATGCAGCTGTCGGGGTAGCAGAACGTGGTGCGGCGGAGTGTCGCGGCGGTCAGGCGGAAGTGGGCCGAGCCGAAGCGCGGCGCGGCACCGACCGGGCTGTGGCGGTGGTTCAGCGCGCCGTACACCGGTCGTTCGTCCGGGGGCGCGCCGTCGTAGGCGCCGGCGAAGATCCGGCTCTCCCAGCGCCAGCGGTCGCCGCCGGGGTGGGCGGTCAGGCCGCCGTTGCTGGTACCGGTGGCGAACTGCGAGAGGTAGACACCGCTTTCGGCGAGGGCCGCGAGGGCGGTCGTCCCGTGCGCGTCCCGGTCCGGGTGGAAGTTCAGGGTCACGCGGAGACCCGGGTCAACGGGCGGTCCCGAGGACAGCTCCCGCACGTGGGACAGCGCCCGTGCGCCCGGTGTCCGGTCCGCTTCGGTGATCATGACCCGAGTGTCCTCCGGGAGCCCGGTCGATGCACGCGGTTTCCGCGCGCCTCGCGGCTCCCCGACCACGCCCGCCCCGTACCCCCCGGAGTTGCCCGTCGCACGTCCGGGGAAGCCGTGGCGCGGTCGGGGGCGGACGCCTCCAAGGGGCGTACGCCCGACGGATGTTTGTACCGAGTGCGCCCGTGTCCCGAGGGGTGAACATGCCCGGGGCACGTTGTCGCCCGACTTGTCTCCTGCCTCTAATCGAGGAGCCCGCGAAAGCCCTTTCACCAAGGCGAACCCACGGGAGCTGCCCAGGCGAACGCGTGGGCAGGAGCACACCGATCCAGAGAGCGGCAACCGATGACGCGTGGAAGTGAACTCCTCACTTCGAAATCCGGTCCCCTGAGCGAACGGAGGGCTCTCGGCCTCGACTACTCGCTTCGCACCCGCACAGGTCCCGACGTCCGTCCCGAACGCAACCTCGGGAGCTACACCACCACTTGGCCGCTCCCCGAAGTCCAGGCCATCGCCTCGCTCTTCTACGACACCAACCTCGTCAACCGCGCGGAGTACCCCACGATCGCCGAGATCGAGCGCGAGTGCCTGGGCATGCTCGGCACCCTCTGGCACCGCCCCGGCGGTACCCCCGCGGGCTGCTCCACCACCGGGTCGACCGAAGCGGCGCTCCTGGCGGGCCTGGCCCTGCTGCGCTCCTGGCAGCAGCGGACGACCGGCGCCGGGCGTCCCAACCTGGTGCTCGGCGCGGGCGCCCACTCGTGCTGGTACCGCTTCTGCCGCTACTGGGACGTGGAATGCCGGACCGTGCCCGGCGGGGCGGACGGGGTGTCGGTGCTCCCGGAGGCGATCGCCGACCGCTGTGACGCCGACACGATCGGCGCGGTCGCCACGCTCGGCGGGCCCGAGGTCGGGCGGTACGACCCCGTCGACCGCATCGCCGACGCCCTCGACGCGCTGGAGGACCGCACCGGGACCTCCGTGCCCCTGCACGTCGACGCGGCCTCCGGCGGCTTCGTGGCCCCCTTCCGACGACCCGAACTGCGCTGGGACTTCGAGCTCCCCCGGGTCACCTCCATCAACGCCTCGGGCCACAAGTTCGGGATGACGAGCCTGGGCGTGGGCTGGCTGCTGTGGCGCGCGCCCACCGACTGCGACCCGGCGCTGCTGCACAGCGCGGCCTACATCGGCGACGGCCAGCCGCAGATCGGGCTGAGCTTCTCCCGTACCGCCGCTCCCGTCCTGCAACAGCACTACCTGCTCACCTATCTCGGGCACGGCGGCTACCGGCGGGCGCTGGACCACTGCGCGGGCGTCGCCGATGCGGTGGCCTCCGTCCTCGCCCGCGCCCCCGGACTGCGGCTGCTCAATCCGGGCCTCGACCTGCCCGTGGTGTCCTTCCAGGACCGGGGCACCGACGCGCCGTGCGTCGAGCGGCTGCGCGAGGCGATGCGCCGGCGCGGCTGGTACCTGCCCGCGTACCGGCTCCTCGCCGACCCGGCCCGGGGCACGGCGTCCCGGATCGTGATCCGCCCCGGTTTCCCCGGCCCCGCGGTCCCCGGCCTGCTCGCCGACCTGTCGGCGGCCGTCGGCGACCTCTGACCGACGCCCCTCGGCCCGTCCCTCCGCCACCGCACTCCTCACCACATACCAGGACCCCTCATCCCTGAGTCCCCACTCCTGACCGCTGCGCCCTGACTCCTCATCCCTGAGTCCCTGATGTCTGATCCCCATCCCGGATCGGAAGACCGAAAGGAAGACACCCCATGAAGAAGGTCCTCGAACTCGGTTCCTACGTCCTTCCCGCCTACGCCGGCATGGTCCTCGCCGAGCAGGGCTGCCACATCACCAAGTGGACGCACCCGGAGGGCAAGCCCGACCCGGTGCAGGAGCTGCGCCGCGGCCACGAGCTGTGGGACTGGATCAACCACGGCAAGACGCTGGTCCCCCGGCACGCCCGGAACATCACCTCCCTGGCCCCCGGCGACGTCGACGTCGTCATCGACAACATCCGCGCCACCGCCTGGGAGCGGTGGGGCATCGATCCCCAGCGGGAGGCGGAGCGCCTGGGCGTGCCGTGGGTGTCGATGCGCGACGAGTTCGACGGCCGCTCCTTCGACGCCGTCGCGCAGGCCAGGGCCCTGATGGAGCACGGCCCCTACGTGCCCTTCTACCTGGGGGACACCTCCGGCGGCCTGTGGCTGGCGTTCAAGGCGCTCGCCCTGCTCAACCAGACCGGCCTCGCACCCCGCCACCACGTGCTGTTCCAGTCCAGTTGCCTGGCCAAGCTCGTCGAGGGCGAGCTGATGGTCACCGAGGAGCGCGTCAGCACTCCGCCGTGGGACGCGCCGGGCACCTACGGCCCCGACGACAACGGTGTCACGGTCGTCTTCCGCGGCGAGCCCGTGCACGAGCCCGTACGCGACTTCGACTGGAAGTGGCGCCACCTGCGCCACGACGGCGCCGGTCGCATCACCGTCTGACCCGACCCCAGGAGGAGTCCGATGAACACCGCAGTGAGCACCCCGCCCGAGTCCACCGACCGCCCCGCCGTCCGGCCCGCGCGCGAGCGCGCGTGCGGGGCCGGGAACGGCTCCCCGGTCGAGGGGCCCTGGCAGAACTTCATCGACGGAACCCCACGGCCCCCGTCCACCGGTGACTACACGCCCCTGATCGACCCGTGCACGGGGCGTGCGGCGGGCAGTGCCGCGCGCTCCGGCGAGCGGGACGTCGACGCGGCCTGCCGGGCGGCCGAACGCGCGTTCACCACCTGGCGCACGACCACCCCGGCGGAGCGCCAGCGCGGACTGCTCGCCCTCGCCGCCCTGCTGGAGCAGGAGTCCGACCGCTTCACCGCGGCCGAGTGCGCCTCCACGGGCAAGCCGTACGCGTCCACCGCGCGCGACGAGGTCGCGGTCGCCGTCGACGTGCTGCGCTACTTCGCGGGCGCGGCCCGCTCGCACGGCGGGCCCACCGCGGGCGAGTACCTGGAGGGCCACACCTCCTACGTACGGCGGGAGCCCCTCGGGGTGTGTGCCCAGATGGTGCCCTTCAACTACCCGCTGCTGATGGCGGTGTGGAAGGTCGCCCCGGCCCTGGCCACCGGCAACACCTGTGTCCTCAAGCCCTCGCACAACACTCCCGTCACCACGCTGATGCTGGCGGAGGCGGCCTCCCGGGTGCTGCCTCCGGGCGTCGTCAACGTGGTGTGCGGTGACCGGCTGGCCGTGTCCACGCTGCTGGAACACCCCGTGCCGCGGCAGGTCAGCGCCACCGCGTCGACCCCGTCGGGCATCGGCATCGCCCAGAGCGCGCTGCAGGACGTCAAACGGCTGCACCTCGGGCTCGGCGGGAAGTCCCCCGTGCTCGTGCTGCGCGACGCGGACGTCGACGCGGCCGCGGCGGCGATCGCCGACGCCGGGTTCTTCAACGCGGGCCAGGACTGCACCGCGGCCTCCCGGGTGCTGGTCGCCGAGCCGGTGCGCGAGAGGTTCACGGCCGCGCTCGTCGCCCAGGCCGCCTCCCGGCGCACCGGGCCGCCCTCCGACCCCGCGGTCTTCTACGGTCCGCTGGGCGGCGAGAAGCAGCTCCAGCGCATCCTCACCCACCTCGAACACCTCCCGTCCCACACCGAGATCGCCACCGGCGGCGACCGCCCGCACCCCCGGGGGTGGTTCCTGTCCCCCACCGTCCTCGTCGGGGTGCGGGCCGGGGACCCGCTCACCACCGAGGAACTCTTCGGCCCCGTCATCACCGTCGAGTCCTACGACGACCTCGACGAGGCCGTCACCCGCGTCAACTCCTCCCCCTACGGGCTCGCCTGCAGCGTCCACGGCCGCGACCACGCGACCGTCATGCGCACCGCCGCCGCTCTGGACTACGGATGCGTCTGGGTCAACACCCACCTGCCCCTGGTCTCCGAGATGCCGCACGGCGGCTTCAAGCACTCCGGCATGGGCAAGGACCTGTCCGTCCTGGCGATGGACGACCTCACCCGGATCAAGCACGTCATGCACCGCATCGGCTGACCGCCCCCGCAGCTTCGTGAGGACCCGCATGGAAACACCGCGCCACCTCGTCCTGCGCGCCGTCGAGCAGCTCTTCGCCCGACGGGACAGCGCCTCCGCCGCACAGTGGGCAGCGCCCGGTTACCAGGAGAACAGCGTCCTGTGCCGGGGTACCGGCCCCGACGCCCTCGCCGCTCTGGTGGACGGCCTCCCCGAGGACTTCCGCTACACGCCACACCTCTGCATGGCCGACGGCGGCCACGTCTTCATCCAGGCGACCTGCCACGGCCTGGGCCCGCAGCCCTTGACCGCGTACGACCTCTTCCGCGTCGAGGGCGGCAGGCTCACCGCGCACTGGGACGCCCTGGGACCGGTCGGCTTACTCCCGCCCGTCCACCCGTCCTCGCCCGCCCACGGCAACCGCGCCCTCGTCCTCGACTTCATGCACACCGTGCTCCTGCGCGGCCAGTCCGCCGCCACCGGCGCCTACCTCCACCCCAGGGCCCGCTACTACCAGCACGACGTCGTCCACGGCACCGAGGTACTCGCCCGGCCCGGCTCCCCGGCGCCCGCCTGTACCACCTTCGCCCGCCACCTGAAGCCGCACCACGTCCTCGCCCGGGGCAGTACCGTCGTCGCCCGCAGCCAGGGCCTCCTGCACGACATCGCCTGCGACGTTTTCGACCTCTTCACCGTCGCACGCGGCAGGATCACCGAACACCGGAGCCTGGTCGCCCCGCACTTACCGCCCTCCCCCTGTCCGTCCCTGACCTGCGCCGTCAGCGTCAGGACCTAGCCACCTGGCCCGACCGACAATCCCCTTCCAATCCCCAGCGGCGGCGGGCGTGTTCGCCCGGTAGGCCCACCCGGCGGACACGCCGCCCGCCGCTCACCCCGTCGCCGACGGCTGCGCACGGCGGGGACGCGTGGCTCCCGCTCCGCGGGCCTGCCGGGCCACGAGCGGCACGACCGCGAGCGCGAGGGCTCCCCCGCAGACGGCCAGGAGCGGATAGCCTCCACCGGCCACGACCAGGCCCGAGACCATCCCTCCCGTCGCCCCCGCCACCGACATCCCCACGTCGACCAGCCCTTGCACGGAAGCGCGCCTCTCGGGTGCGGCAGCTTCCGTGACCATCGCCGTGCCGCTGACGAGGCCCAGGTTCCATCCGACGCCGAGCAGCACGAGCGCGGCCCCGACCAGGTACGGCCCCGCCGTACCCGTCGGCGGTGCCAGCGCGGCGAGCAGTCCCGCGCCCAGGAGCACACCACCGGAGGCGACGGCCACGGGGAGCGGACCCACCCGGTCCACCAGCCAGCCCGTCAGCGGCGAGGGGAGGAACATCGCGCCCACGTGGAGGCCGATGACGAGGCCCGCGGTCCCCGTGCCGTGCCCGTGGGCCGTCAGGTGGACGGGAGTCATCGTCATGATCGCGATCATCACCAGCTGTCCGGTGACCATCACGGCCGCCCCCGTGACGACCCCCGCCCCGCCCGCTGCCCGTATGCCGGGGACAGCGCCCCGGTCTCGTACGCCGGTGGTCCCGGCGGACGGAGCCTGCGGCTCCGACTGTCCTTCCGGCGCGGCGCGTTGCCGCTCGCGGGCCAGCAGCAGCGGGTCGGGGCGCAGCCAGCCGCCGATGACCACCGAGGCCGCCCCGTAGGCGACGGCGGCGAGCAGGAAGGGGCCGGCCAGCCCGGGTATCCCGAGGGCGTGCGCGAGGTCGCCGGTGGGGCCCACCAGGCTCGGGCCCGCCACCGCGCCGAGCGTGGTGGCCATCAGTACGGTTCCGGTGGCCCGCCCCCGCTTCTCGGGCGGGGCAAGGTCGGCTCCCGCGTACCGGGCCAGCAGGCTGGTGGCCGTACCCGCCCCGTACACGAACAGCGCGAACAGGAGCAGCGGCACGTTGCGCACCGTGGCGGCCAGCACCACGCCGGCGCTGCCCAGCGCGGCCGTCCCGTGCCCGAGGGCCAGCCCGGGGCGGCGGCCCCGCTTCTGGGAGATCCGGCCGATCAGGAAGGCCCCGAGGGCCGCGCCTCCGGTGAACAGGGCCACGGGCAGACCCGCGAGCCCCGTGGAGCCCAGCAGGTCCTGGGCGAGCAGCGCGCCGACGGTGATGCCCGCGGCCATCCCCGCGCCGCCGAGCGTCTGCGAGGCCACCAGCACGGTCAGGACGCGCCGTTGGGCGTCGGGCGGTGCGGATCCCGTGGCCGGGGCCGGGCGGCCGGTCACGGGGAGTTCCCACTGGAGGGCTCTGCTGTCTCCTCGGCTCCGAGCGCCGAGATCTCGGCGAGGTCCATGTCCATCTGTTCGTGGAGGAAGCGGACGACGGTCCAGTGGGGCAGGGCGCGTTCGTCGAACGGGCCGAAGGCGGCCGTGTAGAGCGGGATCCAGCGCAGGGCCTCCTCCGCGGCCGTCCGCCGGCTGTCCTGGCGGCGCTCTCCGTCCTGGTAGTCGGTGTAGGCGATGCTGCGGTGGTGGATGAAGTGGCCGCCGGGCAGCTGTTCCTCGCACAGCCGGCGGTACTCCCGGGTCTGCAGGATGAGGAAGTGCCAGATCTCGTCGATCTCCTGCTCGACCGGCAGGAAGAGCCCGGCGAGGCGGTCGGGGTGGCGGGACACCAGGTAGAGGTAGCGCAGGCACTCGCGCACCTGGTCCTCGACGTAGGTGCGCGGGTGGTCGGTCCTGGCGGTGAAGCACTCCACGACCTCCTCGTGGAGCGTGGCGCCGAGGAGGTCGACGGCGGTCGGTGTCGTACGGGCGGGGGGTGTGCGTGTGGTCATGGGACGGGTCCTGTTCGGATGCGACGCGACGGAGCGCGGGGCGTACGGGGGAAGTCGGCGGTCGCGGACCGGGGTTCAGGGGGTCCGGGTCAGCCAGGCGTACTTCCCGGAGCGGCCGATCGGCAGACGGGACCGGTGCACCGGGTCGCAGGGCCGGCCTATGAGATCCCGGAGCACGTCGCGCAGTTGCTCGCGTTCGCGCGCGGCCAGCGGCTCGTCGTCGAAGGTCGTGTACTCCAGCGCGGCGGCCCGCTCCTGGTCCAGGCGGAGTTGGTAGAGGAACACGCGGGAGGTGACGGTGGCGATGCGGGTGTCGAGGTCCGCTTGGGCGACCGGGCCGCCGGGTGTGTCGAGGAGTTCCTTCTCCCGGCCGCAGAAGGCGGTGATCCGGTCGGGGTCGGTGGAGCCGTCGTCGGTGCGGACGCAGTCGCCCGAGCGGTAGCGCACCAGGGGCATGAAGGGGTTGCGCAGGCTGGTGACGATGAGGCTGTGGATGCCGCTGCCGGGGGCGACGGGGATGAGCTCGACGCTCATGTCCTGAAGGTGCGGGCGGTAGCCGCCGGTGCGCGGGTCGCTGGAGTAGAGGTAGCCCAGTTCGGTGCTGCCGAACAGGTCCACGACCGGACAGCCGAACCGGTCGTGCAGCAGCGCGCGGACGTTGCGGGGCGTGTACTCGTAGGCGTGGACGATGCTCCCGGGCCGGGGGAACTCCTCCCACAGCCCCCAGTCGTCGACCTTCCGCACCAGGTGGGCCAGGTGGTAGCCGGAGCAGTCCAGGTGGTAGGTGCCCGCGGGGTGGGCCGTGGTGACCTCGCGGATCTCCGCCAGCATCCGCCGCACCTCCTCGCGGTCCCAGTCGGCCGGGTCCAGGGTGCGGTTGAGGTAGAGGGTGCGGTCGTCCAGCCAGCGCTCTCCGGGGGTGGCCCCGGGCTGCTTGGCGTTGACCCGGGCGACGTGCTCGGTGGCCAGGACGGTGGTCAGGGAGATCCGCTTGGCGCCCGCCTGCCAGGTGGCCTTCAGGTCGGGGTGCTCGCTCCACAGCCGGTAGTAGGAGCGGAGCAGGAAGTAGGGCGGGCGGATCAGCTGCATCCGGGCGTGGTTGGTGCCGGTCGACAGGACGTACTCCGCCTCGCCCGCCGCGAGCGCTTCGGCCAGGCGCGGCGTCATCCAGTTGTCCGGGAATCCGCGGGCGATCTCCGGCTTCTCCAGGATCGGGAAGTCCCCGCGGGCGACGGACGCGCGGTAGAGGGGGATGTCCCGGACCCGGTCGACGACATGGGGGCTGGGCAGCGGGCTCATCGGGGCCTCCCTGGATCACTGGTGCACGGCGGGTCTGGTGGTGGACCGGGCTCGGAGCCGCCGCCGACGTGCGGCGGCGGCTCCCGCCCGGATCAGGGGCGGGTCGGGGGCGGGTCAGGGACGGGTCAGGAGATACAGCCGGACTTGACCGCGGCGCTGATGCACCCGGACTTCGGCGTGGCGCTGATGCAGCCTTCCTTGGCTCCCTGGGCCGAGTTGGCCGCGACCCACTTCTGCCAGCTGGCGTCCTGCGTCATCCGGTCGATGAGCTTGTCCATGGGGACCTCCTTGGATGGGTGTCGTGCTTGCGGTGGATCTTCGGTCGACCGCAGAACCGAAGGTAAAGAGATGGTCAATCACTCGTCAATGGATGGTCAAGCCGATTGGCGCAAAGTGGCCACTCGACCACTCGAACGTGTGTATGCAGCCCGAAGCGGCCTGCCGCGCACCGTGGCGCGACAGGCCTTTCAGCTGGACTTTCACGTGGAGGCGCCAGGCCCTTCCGGCCTCACACCCCCGACCCGACGGCGGCCTGCGCGGCGATCACAACGGCCGGAACACGGGGCCGCGCCCGCCACCACCGCCGTCCGGCCGCCCGGAGGCCGCGTACGCGGCGACCGCCCCGGTGTGGACCTCGTAGTACCAGCCGTGCAGGCCCAGTTGCCCCGCGCCGAGCCGCTCGCGCACACAGGGGTATCCCCGCAACGCCGCCAACTGCGCGACCACGTGGGCCTGTACGGGCTCGGCCACGTCCGGCGCCGCGCACCCGAGCGAGCGCAAGGAGGCATCAGGGGGCACGGAGTGCTCCAGCCAGCCGCGCACGGCCGGCACCGAGGAGAGGTCCTCGCCCCTGACCAGGGCGCCGACGGCCCCGCAGTGCGAGTGGCCGCAGACGACGACGTCGCGGACGCCGAGGACGCGCACGGCGTACTCGATGGTGGCCGCTTCCCCCTGCGGCCGGTCGTCGGCCGGATAGGGCGGCACGACGTTGCCCGCCGTCCGCAGTTCGAAGAGCTCACCGGGCCGCGCGCCGGTGATCAGCGCGGGGACGACCCGCGAGTCGGAGCAGGTGATGAACAGGACCTGGGGGGACTGCCCCGCCTCCAGGGCCCGGAAGGAGTCGGTGTGCCGGGGGTCCGCCACATGGCTCGTGGCGAACGAACGGGCGTGTTCGATCAGGGACTTCATGATGGCCTGCCTCCTGCGCCACGGCGGCGCGAGGCCCGGGCGCGGTGTGGTCGGGTCGGTGAGAAGGGGCGCCGGCTTACTGGTGGGGGGAGGCCGGACGCCCTGCGGCTCAGTCTCCAGGACGACCGCTGCGACTACTTTGCCATTGCATTACCCGTGGGTGACAGGACGCATTCTCGCCAAACTAGCGGGGCACCCGTCGCTGACCTGCACAGAGGCGACCAGACGTTCGATCCGCCACCGCTCGGGGCCCGTTCGCGCCCGGACACGGCTCCGGGTGGCGACGACCCCGCCGGGCCGCCACCCCATCCGGGCGACCGTCACGACGCCCGCCCGGCCACCCGGCTGTTTCGACCCGGTTCGTGCTAGTCAGTACGCATGTCGCATCCCGGGGCCCTCATCCTCATCATGGCCATGGCCGTCCTCGCTCCTCTGCTGGCCCACTGCGTCGGCCGCTGGCTGAGCGTCCCCGTGGCCATCTTCGAGATCGTCCTCGGCATCCTCGTCGGACCGGACGTCCTGGGCTGGGCCCACCCCGACACGGTGGTCGACACCCTGTCGGACCTCGGTCTGTCGATGCTGATCTTCCTGGCCGGGTACGAGATCGAATTCGCCAGCGTGCGCGGAGACACCCTGCGCCGCGCGGTGCGCGCCTGGGCCGTGACGCTCGCCGTGGCACTGGGCCTCGCCTTCGCCCTGACCGGTGGGCAGAGCACCAAGAGCTTCGTGGTCGGCACCGCGCTCACGAGCACCGCCCTCGGCGCCGTGCTGCCCATCCTGCGCGACGCCGACCTGCTGCGCGGTCGCTTCGGGACGGTGGTGATGGCCTTCGGGGCCGTCGGCGAGTTCGGCCCGGTCATCGCCATCTCCCTGCTCCTCAGCGGACGCTCCCCCGGCGTGGCGACCGCGCTGCTCGCCGCGTTCGCGGCCATCACGGCGGCCGCCGTCCTCTGGGCGCTGAGGCCGCGACCGCCGTGGTTCTCCACGGTCATCGCCAAGACCCTGAACTCCAGCGGACAGTTCGCCGTCCGGTACGTGATGCTGCTGCTCGCCGGGATGCTGGGGCTCGCCGGGGCCTTCGGCCTGGACACGCTCCTCGGCGCGTTCGCGGCCGGTCTGCTGACCCGCCTGGTGCTGCACGGGGCGGCCCCGGAGAGCAGCGAACTGATCGTCGGCAAGATCGAGGCGATGGGGTTCGGCTTCCTCGTGCCCGTCTTCTTCGTGGTGACCGGGATCGACTTCGACCTCTCCGCCCTGCTGGAGGGCGGGTCCGCGCTCCTGCTGCTGCCGGTGTTCCTGCTGCTGTTCCTCCTGGTGCGCGGCGGGCCCGCCTGGCTGTTCGCCCCGAAGGACCTCTCCCGGCGCGAACGCGCGTCGCTGACGCTCTACTCGGCGACCTGTCTGCCCCTGGTCGTCGCCATCACCACGATCGGGGTGGACGACGGCGTCCTGAAGTCGAGCGAGGCCGCCGCCCTGGTGGGAGCGGCCATGCTGTCGGTGTTGCTGTTCCCGCTGATCGCCCTGAAGGCGCTCGCGGGACGTGGGGCGCGACCGTCGGCGGAGGTGGCGGACTCGTACGAGTCGTGGTGAGGGTCAGAGCGGGTCGAGCAGCATGAGCACCTCGTCCCTGGTGTCGTCCGGCGCGAGCCGGAGCGCCCGGGGCCAGCGCCCTGCCTCGCGCCACCCGAGGCGCCGGTAGAAGTCCTCCAGTCCCTCCCCGCCACGGGCCGCGAGGCGGAGCTGTTCGAGGCCGAGCTCGTCCCGGGCCACCCGCCGGGCCTCGGCCATCAGGGCCGACCCCACGCCACGCCCGCGGTGGCGCGGGTGCGTCTGGAGGTGGCGGACCGTGCCCCAGTGACCGACGAGCCGGTGGTCGTCGCGGTCGAGCACCACCCAGCCCGCCAGTTCGCCGTCGAACCGGGCGACCAGGAGGCGGCTGAGGCCCGGTTCCAGGCGTGCGAGGAGCTTGTCGGCGACGGGTTCCACGTCGGACACGGCCACCGGCGGGAACGGGAATCCGGCGGCACCGCCCGCGTTGGTCACCTCCGTCCAGCACTCGACCAGTTGCCGGCGCAGCCCGGGACCGGCCTGGTCGGGACGGGTGAGCTGGGTGAGGGCGGGCCCGCTGCGGTCGGTCATGGAAGCGAGCATGCCAGCCGGGTACGACAGACTTCGTACCGCTCTCGTCAAGCGGGCTCGCCCGAGGGTCCTTTGGGCTTACGATCCCCGGGTCGGCATTCGGCGTTGGGGGCGCGCGTGGCCAGATGGTTCCGCAGGTCGGAGAAGTCACGCGAGGCACGGCCCGACGACCCGCTCACGACCGCCGACGAGCTGCGCATGGCGTACGGGCAGACGGGCGACGCCCGGCTGCTGACCCGCGCGGTCCACGCCGCGGAGGAGGCCCGGGACCAGTACCCGGCCGACGACCCGCACCACGCTTCGAGCCTCTCGGCGCTCTGCATGCTCTACCGGCTCCGCTGGGAGCGGGAGCACGACGCGCGCCTGCTGGAACAGTCCGTGGCGTACGGACGCCAGGCCGTCGTCGCCTCGCCACCGAGCGACCCAGCCCTGGGCCGGCACATGTCGTCCCTGGCGACGTCCCTCCAGGAGTCGTTCGAGCGCACCGGGCGCGTGAAGGACATCGACGAGGCCATCGCCTTGTACCGCGGCTGCCTGGACCTCCTGGAGGAGGGCCACCACGAGCGGGCCGGACAGGAGTCCAACCTGGCCAACTCCCTGCTGCGCCGGGCGCAGCGGTTCCCCGACGCGGACGTCCTGGAAGAAGCCCTCACGCACGCCCGCGCCGCCCTGCGGCACACCCCGTCACGTGACCCCATGCACCCCGTACGGCTGGTCAACCTCGGCGGGGCGCTCGTCGGGCTCGTGCAGAACGGACAGGTACAGCACGTGGCGGAGGCGCAGGAGCGGTACGAGCAGGCCCTGCGGGAGTTCCCGTCGGCCCATCCCGCGTACCGCTCGGTCCAGGCAGCCGTCGAGCGCATCCGCACGCTGCGCGGGAACCTGGGCATCTGAGCCGCGATGGTCGTGCGACCGGGCGGCCCGCGGACCGGGGAACCCGCAGGCGGGCCGGCGGAACTGCGCCTCCGCGTGAGCGATTACTCCGGGCCCCACGACTGGCGGTGGGAACTCAGCGACCCGGAGGGACGGCTGCTCGCCGGTCACCGGGTGCGCCTGGACACGGGGTCGGCACTGTACGAGGCGTTCCACGACGTCACCGGGTACGTCCGCCGTCATGCGCCGCCCGATGAACGGGTGCGGCGCGAACGGGAGATCCTGGCCGCCCTGGGCGCGTGGATCGCGGCCGTGGTCCTCGGTCCCGTCGCCGACGCGCTCGCGGCGGCGGCGCCCGCCCTGGTGCGCGTGGTGGTCCCGGCCGAGCTGCCGGAGGCACGGCGGCTGTGCGCGGTGCCGCTGGAACTCGCCCGTCTCTCCGGAGTGCCCCTCGCGCACCTCGGCGTGAGCCTGGTGATGGAGCCAGAGGAGTCGCGCAGGGAGCACCGACCGGTCCCGCGCGGACGGCCGGTACGGATGCTGGCGCTGTTCAGCCAGCCGGAGGGCAGCCGGGCGCTGAACCTGCGGCGCGAACGGATGGCGCTGACCGAGCTGTTCGACGCGTCGGACCGGGCGGTGGAACTGAGGACCCTCCAGTACGGAGTCACGCGGGAGCGGCTGCGGCGGGTGCTGGCGGAGGGGTGGGACGTCATCCACCTGTCCGGCCACGGCTCCCCCGGAGAGCTGCTCCTGGAGACGGCGCCGGGAGGCGCCGACCGGGTCGCCGCCGGCGAGCTGGTGGACCTGCTCGCCGCGGCCGACGGGGTGTCGCTGGTGACCCTGTCGGCGTGCTGGTCGGCCGCGATGACCGTACGCGAGCAGCGACGCGCCCTGGACGTGCCGGAGGCCGGGGTCCCGGCGGGCGAGGACACCGGCTCCCGCGCGCACGAGCCGGGCACGCTGCCCGGTCGCCTGGTGCGTCGCCTGGGCTGCGCCGTCGTGGCCCTCCGGTATCCGGTCGCGGACGACTCCGCGATCGCGCTGTCCCAGGCGCTCTACCGGCATCTGCTCATCGAGGGCGTGGCGCTTCCCGAGGCGCTGCTCCGGGCCACGCGGGACGGTGGGGCGCCGCTCGACACCGGGGTGCCCGCGCTCTTCGGCTCCCTGGCCGCCGCGCTGAGGCTGCCCGCGCCGCCGCGTCAGGAGCCGCGGCGGGCCGTCCCCGGTCCTGGTGACCACTTCGTGGGCCGCGTGCCCCTGATGACCCGTGCGGGCGCCGCGCTCGCGCCGCTCAGCGGGCTGTGCGGCGTGCTCCTCCTCGGGATGCCGGGCATCGGCAAGACGGCCTGCGCCCGGGAGCTGGTCGCGACGCACGCCCACGCCTTCGACGGCACCGTCTGGTTCACGGCGCCGGAGTACGCGGAGTACTCGGCGACGGACGCGCGGTCGACTCCCGCCGAGTTCGCGCAGCGGCTGGAGGACGCGGGCGTTCCGGGTCTGCTGCGCCTCCTCGACGACGACGGACCGTACGAACCGTTCCTCGCGGCCGTCGTGCACGCACTGGAACAGCGCGCCCTGCTGATCGTCGTGGACCGCGCCGACGGCCTACTCACGCGGACGGGCACGTGGCACGACGAGCGGTGGGCACGGCTGCTCTCCGCACTGAGCACGCGCGGCCCTGCGGGGACCTCGCGGGTCGTGCTCACCGCCCGGACGCGTCCGCCCCTGCCGGACCCGTGTCGGCTGCGGGTCGAGACCGTCGAGCTGCTCCTCGCCGACGAGACCCTGCTCCTGGCGCGTGAACTCCCGTACCTGGCCCGCCTCTCCGAGGGCGGTGCGCCCGGTCTCGCTGCGGCGGTGGCGCGTCGCCGTCTGGCCCGCCTGCTGGAGCTCACCCAGGGCCATCCCCGGCTGCTGCGGCTCGCCGACGCCCAGGCCGCCGACCCGGAACGGCTGGCGGCACTGCTCGCGACGGCCGCGCGGGCGTGGGCCGGGGCCGGTGGCCTGCCCACCGGGTTCTTCACGCACGACCGTGCGGACCAGACTGCCGACCGTACGGACCACGACCGTACGGACACCGCGCACGAGGACTACGCGCGCGTGCTGGTGGACTGGGCGTCGGAGATCTCCGGTTCCCTGGCACCCGCCGCGCGGGACCTGTTCCACGTGCTGTGCTGTCTGGAGGAGGCCGACCGGGGGCGTTCCGTGCTCGATCACAACTGGCGCGACCTGCGCGCCGGCCTGGGCCACGGGGACGGCCCGCTCGACCGGCTCCTGGACGAGCTGACGGACCACGGGCTGCTGGCGCGGCGCGGGACGGGGGTCCACGAGGCGTACGAGGTGCAGGGCACTGTCGCCACGGACGTGCGGGAGCGCTCCGGTGAGGCGTTCCGCCGGCTGGTGGACACCCGGCTCGCCGGGTACTGGACGCGGGTCTTCGAGATGGCCTGGGACCGGGAGGGCACGGCCGCCGAGGGCGCGCACCTCGCGGGGCCGGTCCTCGCGCGCGCGGCGCTGTCGGCGGCGCCGTACGCGATCCGGCTGCGGCTGTGGGAGGGCGCGGAGGCGCTGTTGCGGGCGGTGCTGCGCAGGGACGACAGCCGGGCGACGCGTGCGCGCGTGCTGCCCGTGGTGCGCCACCTCGCCGCCCTCGCCGCGTCCGGCACCGGCGCTCCCGTACCGCACGGCGCACTCGCGGAGGTCCTGTGGGCGACGGACCCCGTGGCCTCGGAGCGGCAGGCCAGGGCCGCGTGGGAGGAGGCGCGGGCCCGGGGCGACCACGCGGGGGCGGGTACGGCTGCCGGGGAACTGGTCGGTCTGTGCGTCCGTACGGGCCGGCTGGCCGAGGCCCTGGCCTGGGCCGAGTCGGAGATCGAGCACGCGCGCGAGGCGGGGCTCGGACCGTGGACACGGCTCCTGGGCGAGGTGCACCGGCTGCACGTGCTCGTCGAGCAGGGAGCGTACGCGCAGGTGGTGGCACGGGCCGCCGTCCTGGTGCCACGGGCCGGGCTGCTGCCCCGGAGCCATGACGGCGCGGAGGCGGTGCTGTGGTGGGAGGTCTGGGAGGAACTGTGCGACACGGCCCAGCGGGCCGCCGTCGGCGCCGAGGAGTGGCAGCGGGCCCTGGAGTACAACGGCGAGCTGTGCGCGTCCATGGCCGCCCGGGGCGCACCGACCCCCGCGTGCGCGCAGGCCCGCTTCCCCGCGTACCTGCCGCTGCTGCGGCTGGGCTCCGTACAGGCCGCGCTGGACCTCCTGGACCGGTGCCGCGAGGTGTTCGCGGCGGCGGCCGACGACCTGCACCTCGGGGAGGTGTTCGGCGCCCTGGCCACCGTGGAGGACGCGCGCGGGCGCGGAGAGGCGGCGCTCACGCGGGGGCGTGACTGCCTGCGGTACGCCTACCGGGCGGGCGTTCCCGCGACCGTCGCCGTCAGCCACGCCAACTTCGGCAGCTACCTGCGCGCGCATGCCCGGGACGGCTCCGGGGCGGTGGCCCACCACGTGGCGGCGGCACTGCTCGGCGTGCTCACCGGTGGGCGCACGGCCGACGTGGTGGGCACGGTGGCGGAGGACCTCCGGGAGTTCGGGTCGGAGGGGCTGCTGCCGGACTCCCCCGACGCGCTGTACGCCCGCGTGGGCGAGGTGTCCGGAGTGGACCTGGGGCAGTTGGTGGGACGGCTGGGGCAGGGGCCCGAGCGGGTGCGTGCGGTGTTCCGGGACCTGGTCGCCACCGCGCGCGCCGGGTCGGACGCCCGGGCGGTCGCGGCGGCCGTCTGGGGGCTGGTCTGGGAGCCGGCCGTGGCGGCACTGGTCAGTGCCGCGGACGGCAACTCGGTGGCGGCGGTGAAGCTGCGCCAGCACCTGGCCCGGTGCGCCGCGATGCCGTCGCCGTTCGCGGGCCCGTGCGGCGCCCTCGTACGGCTGCTGGACGGCGAGCGCGACGCGGGTGTCGCCGACGGCCTCGGGCCGCTCGACGCGGGCCTGGTGCGCCGTGCGCTGAGGGCCCTGGGCGGTGAGGAGCCGGTGGCGGTCGAACTGTGGCCCGCGATGCACCTCGGTCCGGCCCTGGGCGACTTCGTCGCGGGGGTGGTCGCCACGACAGGGGGAACCGCGCACGCCGACCTGACGGTCTTCGCCGGGGACCCGGCCACGCACGCGTTGGTGCCGGTCCTGGAGGAGGTCCTGGCCGGCGGTCGGGAGGCCGGGCTGGCCGGGCGGGCACGCACGCCGACGCAACGGGCGGTGGTGGCGGCGCTGTTGCGCGTCCTCGGCGAGGCCGAGGCGGGGAAGGGCGCGGCATGAGGACGGGAGAGGACCCATGGAAGCGGAACCCCAGCGCGATGACGTCCAGGCCGGTGACGTCCAGGCCGGTGACGTGCAAGGAGGTGACGTGCAGCGCAATGCCGTACGGCTCGGACCCGACGGCTCGTTGGAGTACTACGACGGAAGCAGATGGCAGCCCTACCCGGACGTACCGGACGACGACGACTTCGCGCCGCGCGGACTGATGCGTCCCGCCGACGGCAGGGACGACGCGCCGTGACCGCACCGCACGCACCGGACAGTTCTGCCGCACCGGACGCGACGCGGTTCGACGCCCTTCCCTCGCCCCTGGACGCCGTGCCGGAGCTCCGCGCGGCCGCACGGTGGATGATCGCCGCCTTCGGGGCGGTCGGGGCGGCCCTCATCGGTGCGGGGCCCCTGGTGGCCGTGGGCAAGGTCCACGGGCTCGGTGAGGCGCTCGTGGCCGGAGCCGCCCTGTTCGTCTCCCTGACCGGGGTGAGCCTCGCCATCTGGCAGGTCAGCAGGGTGCTGGAGCCGCCGCTGACGACCGTGGCCTCCCTCGCCGACCCGGCGGTACGCGAACTGCGCGAGCTGGTCGACGCCTCGCCGGCCGACTTCCTCGGCTCCGCCGCCACCAGCGTCGAGGACCTCCTGAGCCATCGCGCGGTGGCGGCGAACACCGCCCGGCTGCTCGCCGACGAACCGGACCCGCGGCGACGGGAACTGCTGCGGGCCCATCTCGCGCGGGCCCGCGCCAACGTGGTGCGCACGGATCCGTACGTGCGCTGGCTGCTCGCCATGACGCACGTGTGGCAGATCCGTGCCGCCCTGCGCAGGGCCCGCTGGTGGTGCCTGGTGGCCGTGGTGCTGGTGACGACCGGGGCCGTGGGCTTCCTGACGGTGACCGGGGGGACGTAGCCGGTGCCAGGACGGCCCCTCGGCACGGGGCGGGCGCTCAGCCCGCCGGTGCGCCCGGTGGCGTATGTGTACCGGCCCCGCCCTCCGTCGGCGTGGACGGCTTCGCGGACAGGGGGGTGGCGATCTCCTCCAGGGACTTGCCCTCCGCGTCCACCGCCAGGAACGCGGCCACCACTCCGGCGACCGTCATGAGCGCGGCGCCGACCGAGAACGCGAGCACCGCGTCGCCCACCACGCCGCTCGACGTCAGGCCGGAGAAGACGAGGGGGCCCGAGATGCCGCCCGCCGCCGTGCCGATCGCGTAGAAGAACGCGATGGCCATGGCGCGGGTCTCCATCGGGAAGATCTCGCTGACGGTGAGGTACGCGGAGCTGGCCCCCGCGGAGGCGAAGAAGAGCACGACGCACCAGCAGGCGGTCATCGTCGTGGCGTTGAGGCTGCCGCGGTCGAAGAGCCACGCGGTGGCGAAGAGCAGGATGCCGGACAGCACGTACGTCCCGGCGATCATCTTGCGGCGTCCGACCGTGTCGAAGAGCTTGCCGAGCAGCAGCGGGCCGAGGAAGTTGCCGAAGGCCACGACGGCGAAGAAGTAGCCGGTGCTGCCGCTGGGCACGTCGAAGAACTTCACCAGGATCGAGCTGAACCCGAAGGTGATCGCGTTGTAGAGGAAGGCCTGTCCGATGAAGAGGGCGAAGCCGAGGACCGCGCGCTTGGGGTAGGCGCGGAACAGGGTGCGGGCGATCTCCAGGAAGCCGATCCCGCCGCGCTGTTCGATGGTGATCGCGCCGCGCGGCTCGGGCAGCGGCCGCCCCTTCTCCCGCTCGATCCCGCGCTCCACGTCCGTGACGAGTTCCTCCGCGCCCTCCTCCTTGCCGTGGATGAACATCCACCGCGGGCTCTCCGGGACGTGCCGGCGCACCAGCAGGATCACCAGGCCGAGGACGACGCCCAGCGCGAAGGTGAGCCGCCAGCCGAGGTCCTTGGGGAAGATGTCGGTGTTGAGGGCGACGACGGAGAGCAGCGCGCCGCCGACGGCGCCCAGCCAGTAGCTGCCGTTGATGATCAGGTCGACGCGGCCGCGGTACTTGCTGGGGATCAGCTCGTCGATGGCGGAGTTGATGGCCGCGTACTCACCGCCGATGCCGAAGCCGGTGAAGAAGCGGAAGAGGAAGAACCACCAGGCCGAGAAGGACAGGGCGGTCATGGCGGTGGCGGCCAGGTAGACGGCGAGGGTGACCAGGAAGAGCTTCTTGCGCCCGAACCTGTCGGTCAGCCAGCCGAAGAACAGTGCTCCGACGCAGGCTCCCGCCACGTAGAGCGCGGCGCCGATGCCGGTGACCTGGGCGTCCGTGATCGCGAGGCCGCTGCCGTCCTCGGAGAGGCGACTGGCGATGTTGCCGACGACGGTGACTTCCAGGCCGTCCAGGATCCACACGGTGCCGAGCCCGATGACGATCATCCAGTGCCATCGCGACCACGGGAGCCGGTCGAGCCGGGCGGGCACGGACGTCGTCACGGTCGGATGACCGGCGCCCGGTCCCTGCGCGGTTGCGCTCATGAGCTGCCTCCTCCTGCCTCCCTCCGGCGTCGGCGCGGATGCGGCCGGCACCGGAACTCCTGGACGCGCACCTGCGACCGATCCTCCGGCAGGAAGACCCCGGGCGCCCGCCCGGGTCCCCCGCACGGACGACGCCCACCGAGACGCCCCCGTACGTACTCAGCACCGGATTGCCAGTGCGGGGCGGATCAAACGGGGTGTGCGGGTGCGGAGCCACGGATGGCGTGGGTGCGCCGCCGGGGCGCTGCGCGGCGAGCTCACGCCGGCACCCGGCCGGAGCTCCCCGCGGACCGCGACCGGGAGGCGGAGGGCGACCGCTAGGCTGGCACGGTGACCAGCAAGGACATCGACGAGCAGCCCACGGCCGCCGAGCCCGGGGCCGAGGCGCCCGACCTCAGGTCCTTCGCCGTCGAGCTGCGCCGGATGACCGGTGAGGTCAACGCGCTGGTGCACGGGTTCGCCGCCGCCCAGCACCTGCACCCGACCGACGTGCAGGCGCTGGCCGCCGTGCTCGACGCCGACTCCCCCATGACCCCGACCAAGCTGCGCCAGCGCCTCGGCCTGACGTCGGGGGCGGTCACCGCCTGCCTGGACCGCCTGGAGCGCGCGGGGCACGTGACCCGCGTCCGGGACTCCCGGGACCGGCGGGTGGTCCACGTGCGGTACCTGGCGCCCGCGCGTCTCGTGGCCCGGGAGCACTTCCTGCCCCTCGCCGAAGCCACCCGGCGCGCCCTGCGGCAGTTCAGCCCCGAGGAGCAGGACCTGGCCCTGCGGTTCCTGGGCGCGCTCAACGAGGAGCTGGGAAGGGTCTCCGAGGACTGAGGGATACGGACGGGGTGACAGGGGGCGCGGGGATCCCGCGACCCGTGTCACCCCGTCCGGTGTCGCATCCAGGGCGACGCGGACCCGTCCCCGCGCGGACCCGCGCCGCCCTGCCCCCGTTGACACCCCCGTTGATGCGGCACCCCCGTGTCACCGCACTCGCTCAACCATCGTTCATCACACGGCCGTTGTCATTGGCATTGCGTGCCGGGATCCTTGACGCGGAGCGCCGCGCTCCCGCGCCGCCCCGGCCGGCGTCCGTCAGCCGGCCCTGAACGCCAGCAGGGCCATGTCGTCGTCCCGCGCACCGCCCGTCCAGCGCGCCACCGCGTCCACCACCGAGCCGAGCACCGCCGCGGGCTCGCCCCACGCCGTCGCGGTCAGGTGGCGGGCCGGGTCGAAGAAGGTTCCCTGCGCGTCCCGGGCCTCGGTGACGCCGTCCGTGAGCAGCAACACCACGGCGTCGAAGGGCAGTTCCACCTCCTCGGGCGCCACTGCGTCGAGCAGGCCCATGTCGAGGCCCAGCGGGGAGCCCGGCCGCCGAGAGTGCAGCTCGCGCACCGCGCCGTCCGCGCCGAAGAGGTACGCGCTGGCGTGGCCGCAGTTCAGCAGGCGCAGCCGGCCGGGCTCCGCGGCGGACACCTCGACGAGCAGCGCCGTGGCAAATCCCTCCCAGCGGTCCTCTCCGCCGCGCCGCGCCGCCTCCCGCGCCGCCGCCTCGTCCATCCGCAGGGCCACCTCCTCCAGGCCCACGTCCCGGATGGCGGACTCGCGGAAGGCTCCCAGGAGGATCGCGGCGAGGCCCACGGCCCCGAGCCCCTTGCCCCGTACGTCACCGACCACCAGGCGCACCCCGTGCGGGGTGTCGACGGCGGCGTAGAAGTCGCCGCCGATGCGGGACCCGCTCTGGGCGGCGCGGTACTCGGCCGCGACCCGGATGCCGCCGAGGCGTTCGGCGGGGGTGGGCAGGACGGCCCGCTGTGCCGCCTCGGCCACCTCGCGCACCGCGGCCAGCCGCGTTCCGTACCGGCTCCTCAGCTGGTGCGCGGCCACGCCGAGGGCGCCCGCGATCGGCACGTCCAGCGCGTGCACCCAGTCGTCGGGTCCCATGGGCAGCGCGAGCCACGCCTTGATCAGCAGTTCCACGGCGACGGCCGTCACCACCACGGCGACCGTGCCGCGCAGCGGGAGCAGTACGCCGGCCGCCACGCAGGCCGCCGCGAACAGCGGAGTGGCGACGATGTGCGTGGGCGTCGCCAGTTCCAGAGCCGCGGCGAGGAGGAGGACCAGCGACGGCAGCGCGTAGGCCGGGAGCGCCCGTACGGTGCTCATCGCGGTGCGGTCGCCGTCGGCTCGCCGAGGGCCAGGGCCGCGGGGATCAGGACCGGGGCGGGCTCGGCCTCCGGGCCGGCGAAGGGGCTCGCGATGACCTGCCGCGCCCGCACCCCGCGCGGGTAGAGCCGTACGGCACTGTCGTAGCAGCGGTTGACGGCTTCGTTGAACCGCCGCTGCGGGTCTCCGTCGCCGAGCAGATAGCCGCGCAGTACGGCGCGCCGCTCGGCGAGCACGTCCCCGCCGCGCCCCCGGGCGGCCTCGACGGCCTCGTCCAGGAGTTCGCACGAGGGGCCGAGGAGGTACGCGGCGGAGGCGGCCGGGTTGGCCTCGGTGAACTCCCGTGCGTCGAGCCCGCCGGGATTGGTCACGGCGTACGGCTTCTCGCTCGCCAGGAAGTCCGAGACCACGCTGGAGACGTCACTGATGAGCAGGTCGGACTCGTTGAACACGGCGTTCAGGGAGGGGAGTTGACCGGTCGAGATCTGGTGGAGCCGGTCATCGCGGGAGGACCAGTAGAGGCGGTTCCACTCGCGCTGGAGCTCGTGCCAGTCGTCGCCCGGCGGCCGGGACAGGACCCGGCGGTCCTTGCGCCACCGGCCGTAGACCCCGGCGACGGTCCACTCCTTCGCGGCGCCCATCCGCCGTTCCAGGTCGGCGAGCCGGTCCGCGGCGTCCGGGCCCGCGGGTGCGGCGCCGTGCCGCTTGTTGCTCGCGGTGAGCATCTTCACGATCTGCCGGTGGGCCTGTTCGGCCTCCGCCGAGCGGCGCCCGGTCAGCGGGTGGGGCCGGTAGACGATCCGCACCGGGTCGGGGCGATTGAGCAGCATGCGCACGATCTTGGCGCCCATGATGACCAGGGAGGTCTGGTAGGGGTCGGCGGTCCAGCCCTCCCAGGTCGGGGCGTAGAGGACGGTGGTGACCGGCCGGCTCGGGCGCGTGCCGACGTGCTCGACGTCGGTCAGCTGCGGTCGGCCGACCTCGCGGATCGCGGTCTGGCTGACCGAGTGGCGGACCCGGCCGTAGCGGGCCCTGCCGCCCTCGCCCGCCACCCAGATCTCGTCGTACACCTTGCTGACGCGGTTGCTGCTGGCGAGCTTGTCGCTGTCGCCGTGCCCGATGAAGACGTGCTTGGCCTCGGGCACCCGCAGCATGTGCACGTTCTTGCCGGAGTTGGCGGGGTAGGCGATGACGCGCACGTCCGGCAGTTCCAGCAGGCTGAGGTCGTCGGCCCGGGGCACGCACACGACGGGCAGCGAGGTGTACGCGAGGAAGCGCAGCGTGGACACCTCCCGCAGGACGATCACGGCCCGCCGGTCGAGGTTGCGCAGGCTCTCCAGCCACATGTTGACCTGGTAGGCGGAGTCGCGGGGGCCCGCGTCGTAGCTGAAGTAGAGGGCGATCTCGGGTGCGTTGACCGCGAGTTGACGGTTCAGCAGGTTGAACGTGCGCTCGGTGCCGGGGACCTTGCGGCAGCGCTGGACCGTGGGCAGCAGGGCGAGGAGGCCGAGGAGGACCAGGGCGACGGCGGTGGCGGTGCCGAGCAGTGCCGCTTCCGGCCTGGCGGTCACCACGGCGAGCACGCCTCCGGACATGACGGGGACGTCCAGGTACAGCATCAGCTTCCGGCCGTGGCGGCGGTACGCGGCGGACGGCGGCGGCGCGGGCATGTCCAGCGCGCCGAGGTCGATGTTGCGCACCCGTACGGGCAGGGCCCGCCGCTTGCGGACGAAGGCGCACAGGAACACGTACAGCGGGCGCAGGGCGTTGAGCACGACCAGGCCGCCGAGCGTCCAGGAGGTGGCCCCGTGGGGTCCCGGCACGGTGGCCAGGAGCAGGGCGAGCGCGGCGTGCCGGGCGAGGGAGCGCATGCCCAGGCCCCACTTGAACCGGCCGAGCGCGCGGACGAGCGCGGGTTCGGCGCGGTGCACCCAGGCGTCCGCGGCGAGACCGGCGGCGCAGGCCGCGGCGAACACGGCCGGCCGGCCGCAGAGCACGGCGACGACGAGCGCGGGCGTGGAGAGGAGGAGCACGGCTCCGGCGATCAGGCCGGGGACGGTCTCGGCCTCCGCGTACCGCATCAGCTTCTGGATCACGTCCGGACGCTCCGCCCGAGCCGGGAGATGCGGGGGGACAGGACGGTGCGCGTCCACAGGCCGCCACCCCGCCCCTGTCGGGGATCCGGGGCGTCGGGAAGGGGCAGTCGGTGGCCGACCTCCACGCTGAGGTTGCCGTGGGGATCCGTCCAGAACAGGTGCGCCACCAGGTCGGGCCGGCCCGGTCGGCCGGCGGGCGCGACGACGTGGCCCCGGCGGGCGGTGAGGTCCACCGCGTCGGCGCGCCTGGCACCGAGGCGTACGCGCTTGCGGATGCCCTCGGCGTGCACGCTCAGATGGAGGTCCCAGATGCCGGGGCCCAGCGGTGCGCCGTCGGCGGCCGAGGCCAGGTCCAGGGAGGCGGTGAAACCGTCGGCCCGGCGGGCCACGAGGGTTTCACGACGAGGTGAACCAGACTGCACGGAGGGGGAGTTGGCGGTCCCGCGCACCTGCACGCGGTGTTCCGCTCCCGTGGCGCGCTCGCGTGCGATCAGTTCGGTGCCACGGTAGCCCGTCGCGAGCCCGTCGATCCGGGCGCGCCCCGTCAGGCGGAGCACGCCCCGGCTCCACTCCACGCGCTCCAGCTCGTGCACCACGCGCAGCTCGCCCGTGATGTCGTACAGCGCGTCGGGCAGGCCGACCGCGGGATCGCGGAAGTACGGCAGCCGCAGGTAGGCGCGCCCCTTGAGGACGGTGGTGGCCGGCGGGCTGTGGGCGGGGTCGTGGGCGAAGAGGTTGCGCAGCGCGGCGTGGCGGCCGGTGCGGAAGCAGTGCAGGCGCAGTCGGGTGAGGGGCGCGAGCCCCTGCTCCAGCGCGTCGTCCCACCAGGTGTCGCAGAGCCGGGCGGCGCGTGCGCGGACCGCCTGGCGGTCCGTGTGGTCGGGGTCGACGTGCTCCGCGACCGCGAGGACGTCTTCGGTCAGCGCCCGGAAGAGGTGGGCGAGCATCGTGCGGCGCACGTCCGGGTCGGCGTCGGAGGTGCCGACGAGTTCCATCAGGCGCTCGATGTACGCGATGGGGGCGTCGGCCGGTACGGGACGCCCGTCGTGCGGGCGTTCACGGTGGCGCACGTGGTAGCAGTCGTAGTCGCCGACGGCGGAGACGGTGTCCGCGGCGAGGTAGGCGCGGGCCGTGAACACCTGCTCGCCGCCCCGCGGCAAGTCGGTGGGGAAGTAGATGCCGTTGCGGACGAGGAGCCTCCGCCGGAACAGCTTCATGGGGTCGAGGCGGCGGTAGACCTCCGTGTCGGCCGGATCGACGCGCTCCGCGTGCCGGTGGTCACGGGTCGCGACGGGCCGGCCGACGCCGACGTGCTTGCCGAGCGTGATGTCGCTGCCCTGTGCGTCGGCCATGGCGACGAGGCGCTCCAGCGCTTCCTCGCCCAGGAAGTCGTCGGGCTCGACGACGAAGACGTACCGCCCCCGGGCCAGGTCCAGGGCCTGGTTGCGGGCCTGGGCGAGCGCCTCCTCGTACGGGTGGTGGCCGCCCGGGCCGCCCGCCGCCGCGAGGTGGCGCACCGTGAGGCGGGGGTGGCGCCCGGCCCAGCGGTCCAGCTCGCGCCCGCTGCCGTCGGTCGACCCCGCGTCCACGGCGATCACCTCCAGCCGGCTGGGGCCCAGGCTCTGCGAGAAGAGCGAGCGCAGGCAGGCGACGAGGTACGGCATGGAGTCGCGCACGGCCATGACGACCGAGACGTCTGGGGCGGGGGCCGCTGGCCCACCGGAGCGGACGGGGCTGTCCATCGGGGTCACGTGACCTTTTCCGTGAGGGAGTCGGGGTGATCTGGGGGTGAGGGGACTTCGCGTGGGAGCGCGCGGGGTCAGTCGGCGGGGAGGCGCCGGAAGACGTCCACGCTGACGTTCTCGTGCGGGTCGGTGAAGTACGGCACGGCGGTGACCTCCCTCGCCCGTCCCTCCACGTGCTCCACCCCCAGGGCGACCGGGCGGCGCGCCATGGTGTCGACCGCGCCGCCACGGCGCCGTCCGACGCGGGTGGTGAGTTCGAGGCCCGGGGCACCGAGGCGCAAGAAGACGTCCCAGACCCCGGAGGGCAGCGGGCCCCCGTCGACGACGCGCGTGAAGTCGACCTCGGCCGTGACCTGCCGGTCCCCGTCGCCCGCGCGCCGGGGGCCGGTGCCCGGCGGGACGGCGGGAGTACGGCAGTCGAGCAGGAACTCCTCCCCCGTACCCCGGTGGCGCAGGACCAGCGCGGCGCGCATCGGGTCCGGGTCGACGCCGCTCGCCCGGGCCGTGCCGGCGAACGTGCACACGCCCTCGCGCCACTCCATCCGCCGCAGCGTGAAGGTGAGCTTCACGTCGTCGGTGGCGTCGAAGAAGTCGTCCGCCAGCGCGGCCTCGGGGTCGCGGAAGTGCGGCTGCGCCTCGAACACCCTTCCCTCCTCGATGACTTGGGGCGCCTTCGCCCCAGACGCGATGAACTCGGCCTGCTCGGCGGCCTTGACGAACTGGCCGCGCGCGATCAGTTCGACGTACACCCGCTTGGCCCGGGACAGCCGGCGGCCGATGCCTGCCGTGTACCACTTGGCGACAACCTCGCGGGCCTGCCGGGCGACCGGGTCGGTGGCGGCGCCCCCGGCGAGCCAGTGGGCGCGGCGGCTCGCGGTGGCGTTCCAGAACTCCACCCGGAAGTGACGGGCGTGCAGCTGGTCGCGCCGCTCCCCCGGCGGTACGCGCTCCGCCGAGTACGCGAGGATGGCGGCCACCATGGGGAAGGGGCGGCGCAGCCGGGTGGTGATGTTCCCGCCGTCGTCCCTGCGGACCGCGTGGTAGCAGTCGTAGTCGGAGAGGACCGAGATGCGGCGGGCGGCGAGGTAGGCACCGGCGGCGAAGAAGGAGTCCTCGCCGTAGTGGAACTCGGTGGGGAAGCGCAGCGCCTCGCGCTCCACCATGTCGCGGCGGAAGAGCGACGTGACGCGCAGGGAGGAGTAGACGTCCGAGGAGAAGACGTCGGTGGACGCGACGTTCCGCTTGAAGATCCCGGGTACGGAGCGTCCGTGGCCGACCAGTTTGCCCAGCACCACGTCGGAGTCGTTGGCCTCGGCCATGGCGACCAGCCGTTCCAGGGCCTCGCGCCCCAGGTAGTCGTCGGCGCCGACGAACATGACGTACGTGCCGCGCGCCCGCTCCAGCGCGTCGTTCGAAGGGGCCGACGCGCCACCGGAGTTGACGGCGCGGTGGACGACCCGCATGCGGGGGTGGCGGGCGGCGTACCGGTCGAGCACCTCCGCCGTGCCGTCCGTCGACGCGTCGTCGACGGCGACGATCTCGATGCGCTCGGCGTCGAGCGACTGGGCGAACAGGGACTCCAGGCAGGGCACCAAGTAGGCGCCCGCGTTGTAGGCCGGGATCAGCACGCTCACGAGGGGGGCGACGGGGCCGCCGGCCCGGGCCGGCTCGTCCGGGACGGGGGTGGGGATCGGGGCCGTCGCCGTCGGGGCCTGGGCACGGCTCGGAAGGAGGAGGGACACGCGGATTCCTTGGTGCGAAGGGGGAGTTGTGTCTACGGAAGGGCTGCGGAAGGCCTGCGGAGGGCCTGCGGAAGGCCTGGGGAGTGCCTGGGGAAGGCTTATGGAAGGCGCGGCGCGGTCATTCGCGGCCGGGGTCGATCCCCTGCGGCCGGACGCGCGGGATGTGTGCGCACTCCCCGCCGGAGCCGCAGGGCTCCCAGTCGGGTGAGGGCCGGTCGAGCCAGTGTCCGGCCGGCTTGCCGACGACGGTGAAGTCCACCCGCACGTCGGAGGCGGGCTGGCGGTTGCGCACGGCGATGAACTCGACGGTGTGCGGGCCGGTCGTCCAGTCGTGCGGCAGGCGGCACCGCCAGCCGCCGTCCGCCTCCACCGGGACGCGGCCAAGCCAGCGGCCGTCGCACACGGCGACGACGGCGGTGACCCCGCGGTCGGCCGTCCCCTCGAACACCGGGCGCGGCCCGCACAGCGAGCCGGGCGCGGGCGCGGTGACGATCGGCGGGGCGACGGCCTCGGCCGTCCTGAAGCGGTGGGCCACCGGCGCCGAGCGCGCCCAGCGGCCGATCGCGGTGAGCACGACCTCCTGCGGCCCGGTGCCCCAGGAGACGGTGCGCCGCCACCGCCAGGTGCCGTCCGGGGAGACCCGGGTGCCGCCGATCACGCGGTCGCCCTCGCGGAAGACGATCCACCGCGCGTCGGGCGGCGCCTGGCCCTCCAGGCAGGGGAAGGGGTACGCGTCGCGCTCCGGGTCGGGACCGGTGACCACCGGGGCGTCCAGCCGCTCGGGCAGCCGCGCGACGTGCGGCCAGCGCCGCTGGTACCAGGACGTGGAGCGGCTCAGCTTCATCGGCGCGGGCGGCGCGGACGGGATCCGGAACACGGAGGGCTCGAGCAGGTGCAGGTCGCGCAGGCCGCGGGCGACGCAGTGGGCGATGAGCCTGGCGCCCTGCTCGTTGAAGTGCACGCTGTCGACCACCCCGGCGGGCGCCTCCTTCTGGTCGCCCGGGTCCATCCAGCGGTAGTAGCCGCGGGCCTGGTCGGGCGTGCAGCGGGCGAGCAGCTCACCGCTGGCGCGCTCGACGTCGACGAGCGCCACTCCGTGCCGCTGGGCGAGGGTGCGCAGCAGCGCGGAGGCGTGTCCGGTGCGGAAGCCGGGGAGCAGCCGCCCGTGCCGGTCGAAGGTGTGCCGTACGGATCCGGTGAGCAGGACGGGGACGCACCCGGCGGCCCGCAGGTGGTCGAGGACGATCTCGTGGTACGCGGTGAACTCGGCGTCGGTCAGGGCGAGGTCGGGCCGGTCGTAGTCACGCTCGTTGGCGCCGAAGGCGAGCAGGACGAGGTCGCCGGGCCTGGATTCCTGGAGCAGGCCGGGCAGTTGGTTGCGCAGGAAGACGTGGACGGAGTTGGCGTCCTTGGCGAGGTTCCTGACCCTCGGCGGCTGCCCGTCGGGCAGCTTCCCGGCCAGCAGCTCGGGGAGCTGGGTGCCCCAGCCGGAGAGGGTCCTCGTCGCCTTCTTCCGGTGGGCGGCGGTCGAGTTGCCGCCGATGAAGACGGTACGCATGCGGGCGTGCTCCCTGGCTCAGTGGCGTACGGCGGCCGGAGCCGCGGCGGTGACGTCGGGGCAGGTGAGCGTCACGGCGCCCCAGGTGAGGCCGCCGCCGAAGGCGGGCACGAGGAGCCGCTGCCCGGCTTCGAGCGCGCCCCGGTGCAGTCCGTCGGCGAGGGCCAGCGGGATGGACGCGGCGCTGGTGTTGGCGGCCCGGTCGACGTGGACCACGGTGCGCTCGGCGGGGATGCCGAGCCGTTCGGCGACCGCGTTCATGATGCGTACGTTGGCCTGGTGCGGGACGAGCCGGTCGACGTCGTGCGCGCTCCAGCCGGTGCGGGCGAGGACCCGCTCGGACGCCTCGACCATGCGGCGGACCGCCTGGGTGAAGACCCGGCTGCCGTCCATCCGTACGAACGCGTCCGGGTCGCCGGGACCGGCCGCGAGGGGACGCTCGCTGCCGCCGGTCCGTATGGTGACGAGGTCGTGGAGCGTGCCGTCGCTGCCGAGCTCCAACTCCTTGACGGCGCCCGGCTCTTCGGGGTCACCCGCGCGGACGACGACGGCCCCGGCGCCGTCGCCGAAGAGCACCGTGGTGTTGCGGTCGCCCGGGTCGACGACGGTGGTCAGGGTCTCGGCGCCGACCACCGCGACGCGCCGCGCGTGACCGGCGACGACGGCCGCCACCGCCGAGCCGAGCGCGTAGACGAATCCGGTGCACACGGCACTGACGTCGTGGGCGGGGATGTGCGGGAGCCCCAGTTTGGCGGCGACGACCGGGGCGGTCCCGGGCATCCGCCGGTCGGGGGTGGTGGTGGCGACGATGAGCGCGTCCACCCGGTCGTCGCCCGCGGACTCCAGGGCCCGTCGCAGCGCGACGGCCGCGAGGTCGCTGGTGGTCGTGCCGGGCGCGGCCGCGTGGCGCCGGGTGATGCCGGTACGGGTGCGGACCCAGGCGTCCGAGACGCCCAGGGCGGCCGGGAGCGCGTCGTTGGTGACGACGTCCGGGGGAAGGTGTCCTCCGACCCCGCAGAGGACGGCGGCGTGACTGGTCATGGTGCGCTTCCCGTCTCAGACCAGGAGCCCGCTGACGATGCGCACGGCGTCGTCGAGCGAGTGGTGGGCCTTGAGGTCGCTCACGTCGAGCTCGACGCCGTAGCGGTCCTCCAGTTCCATGGACAGCTCCATCAGGGCGAGGGAGTCCATGTCGAGGTCGTCGAAGGTGTGGGTGACGTCGAGGTGGCGGTCGCGGACGTGCGGGAACTTGTCGTTGAGGATTCCCATGAGATCTTCCTGCCTGAGCGAAGGCATGTGTTTCTCCCGTGGTGAATTGGGGGGGGGTGGTCGGGCATGACGCCCGGTGGTCGTGCGGGCCGGTTTCCCCGGCCTCTTTTCCAGTCTGTCCGGGTGAGGGGCCCCGGGTTCACCGCCGAAAGGCCACACCGGGTCATCGATGGATGAGTCGTGGGTGAAGAAGGAGGACGGCGGAGGGAGTGGCGTCTTCGGACGTCACGGCAGCACGGCGGAGTGCGCGCTCCCCGCCTGCGAGCCGCTCTCCACCCAGACGACGAAGAGGCCGCCGAGGAGGTCGCCGATCAGCATGCCGAGGAAGCTGCTGAGCCCCCAGGTCGCCAGGCTCGCGAGGACGAGGAAGGCGAGGAACCGGAGCACCAGGGAAAGACGGGGGGAGTTGAACACGAGGGGTCACCAACTGGCTCGGAGGGGAAGGGATGTACGGAGCGGAGGTGCTCGGCCGCCGTGGCCGCACGCACCCCCGCTCCGGCCGCGGCTACGGCGCCGGAACCGTCAGCTCGACGGTCCGGGGCGCGCCGAGCATCCCGCTGCCCGGCTTTCCGGAGGACGTGAAGGTCTTGACCTCGTTCGTGTTCGTGTCGATCGCGAGGACGTCGGCGACCTTGTTCCCGCTGAAGTCACCCGTGGTCAGGTTGCTGAAACCGGCGAACGACATCACCCGCACCGGCGCCTTGAACGGATTCCCGTTCACGTTCCCGTCCGAGATCCACACCCGCAGCTCCTGCGACGGCGTCACCGCCATCACGTCGGTGATCCCGTCACCGTCGGCGTCACCGCCCGTCGTCTGCGTGTAGCCCTTCCACGCGGTCAGCTTCCGCGGCGCGGAGAACACCGGCTTCCCCGGCCCGGAGTCCTTCGTGCCCCGCCACAGGTAGGCGGTGTCCGACGTCGTGTCCAGGGCCACGATGTCCGCCACGCCGTCGCCGTCGAAGTCACCGGCCGTCGTCTGCGCGTACTTCGCCGGCCACTTGGTCAGTTCCGTACGCTCCTGGAACGTGCCGTCGCCGTTGCCCCGCCAGATCCACGCGCTGCCCCCGTCCGTGGCCACCAGGTCGGCGATCCCGTCCCCGTCGAAGTCACCCGCGCTGGTCTGCTCGTAACCCCACTCCTCGAACACGACCTCGCCGGTTGCGAAGGTCCCGTCGCCCTTGCCCGGGAACCGGTACAGCTTGCCGTCCTCGTCGTTGCGTGCGACCAGGTCCGCCTTGCCCGTACCGGTGAAGTCCGCGAGCACCGGCTCCGCCACGTCGCCCGCGTCCACCGGTACGTCCTCGTCGGCCTGCTCCACCGTGACCTCGCGGGTCTCCTCCGAGGGCGGCAGCGGCCCGGCGAGTACGCGCACCGTGATCTGGTGACGGCCCTCGGGCACGTCCTCGAAGTCGACGCTCCACTCCGAGGTGCCCGGGACGGTGACGGTCTTCTGCTGTCCGGCGACGGACACTTCGAGCGCGGTGTTGTGGGGCGGCCACTTGTCCCCGCCGAAGCGGCCGGTGACGGTGAAGGCGCTGCCCGTCCGCGCGTCGGGGCCGGTGATGACGGCCTTCGGGACGTCCATCAGGGCCACCTCCGCAGGGTCGGCGCCGTCGGCGGACAGGCTCACCTTCACGGTGCCGCCGCGGACGTCGAGGTCGGCCCTGCCCACCATGTAGGAGGACCGGCCGCCGCTGTGGGTGGAGGCGCGGACCTGCTGCCATCCGTCGTCCGTGGTCCCGACCCAGAGCGGTGGCGTCTTCCTGCCGGGGTCGCTGATGCTGAGGTAGATGCGGAAATCGCGCCCGGTGGACTGGTACGAGTCGATGGTGAAGTCCTCCTCCCCCACCTGCTTGCCGGCGTCAGCGGAGCCCTCGGTCCCGGCGGGAGCGTCGGTTCCGGCGGGGCCGGCGGTCCCGGCGCCGTCGCCGGGCGTGGCCCCGGGGGCAGCCGGCACGCTCAACGTCGGTTCGGGCGCGGGCCCTTCGGCGGCCACGGCCGGGACCGTGCCGGTCGCCGCCGCCGCCGAGACGGCGACGGCTATGACGGAGGTGCGCAGCGCGCGGTGGGTGCGGCCGGGGGCGGTGGATCGGGAAGGCACGGAATACCTCGTTCTGCTGGAGTGGTCACACCGGACTCCCGCGGAGTCCTGGTGCCTTCCATCCTTGGCGCGGGGCCCCGCTCCCCGTAGCGCCGAGCGATGACGAGTACGGCGACCAAAGTCGACCGCTCCCGTCACTTCCCGACCCCTTCCGGCCCTTCCTGACGGAGGGCCCCCCGCCTCACCCCGCCAGGTCGACCGGGACCACGGCGGTGATGCGGAAGCCGCCCGCCGCGGTGGGGCGGGCCTCGAAGCGGGCCCGGGGGTCCCGCTCGAAGGCCGCGGACAGGCCGGACAGGCCCATCCCCCCGGAGTCCAGGACCATGCGGGGGCCCTGCTGGCGGGAGTTCTCGATGTCCAGCGTGACCAGGTCCCCGTCGACGCCCAGCGTCAGCGTCACCTCGGCCCCGGGGGCGTGCTTGGCCGCGTTGGTCAGGCCCTCGCGGGCCGCGCGCAGCAGCAGTTCGACAGCGGCCTCGGAGAGCGGCGGCAGTTCGGCGGGGGCGCTCGCGCGGACCTCCATGCCGGCGGCCTTCATGTTGCGGGCGACCCCGGTGAGGAAGCGGCCCACGTCGCGCGGCGGGATCCGTTCGCGCGGCGACTTCAGGGTGTTCAGGACCGACCGCACGTCCGCCATGGCGCCCCGGGCGGTGTCCTCGATGACCCCCGCGCGCTCCATCAGCGCCGGGTCGTCGCGGACCTCGGTGCGCAGCGCGGCCGACTGGAGGACCAGGACGGTCAGCTGGTGGCCGAGGACGTCGTGGGCGTGCTGGGCGATCCGGGTGCGCTCCTCGACGACCGCGAGGTCGGCGGCCTGCTGGACCGCGGCCTCCGCCTGGCTGGCGCGCTCCCGCACGACCCGGACGACCGCGCGGTAGCGGCGCACCGTCTCGCCGTACAACGCGGGCAGGACGGCGGAGGCGAAGAGGTAGCTCTCCGGGGGGCGCGCTTCGAGGCCGCCGCCGAGCTCCAGGAGGTTGCGGGTGACGTGGTACGAGAGCAGGATCGCGACGACGCCGAGCCAGCGGTAGCGGCGGCCGTAGGCGGTGACGGCGAACGCGGCGAACATCATCAGCACGCGGTCGTCGGAGACGAGGCTGTAGCCGATCTCGGCGACGACGGGGAGCCAGGCGAGCGTGCGGCGCCACAGCAGGGTGGCGGAGGCGGCCCAGGCCGCGATGAGGCTGGGCAGGTAGTCGGTGATCACCCCGGTGGTGTGCGTGACGGGCAGCAGCACGGTGGACAGCAGGGCGCAGAGGAGGGCCAGGAGGATGTCGACGCGGCGCGCCTCCCCCGGCTTGTCGGGACCGCTCTCGCCGGTGAGGACGGAGAGGAGCCGTTCCAGCGCCCGCCCCGGGACTCCGGGCAGCGCGGCCTGCGGACAGTCAGCGTTCGTTCCGGTCACTGTTCCCTGAACACCAATCTCCGTCGGTCGGCGACGCTGCCGGCCGGGACGTGTGCGCCCGGCGCGGGCGCCGTCCGGTGCGGAGCCCGGGGGCTCGCGGGACGGCGCGCGACCGTTGCGCGCGGAATGTCCTTTTCCGGCACCATACTGGGTGTCCGCCGCCGGACTCCGTACGGAGAAAGTTGATCCGGTGCGCCGAAAGTTGACAGCCGGCTGCGGACCCGCAGCGAGGACAACGCCCCGAGCAGGCCATCGCCACGAGGAGTCACCCGTGCAGCACGCGCACGACACGCGGTCGGGCGGAGCGTCCGCGCCGCCGCCGGGGATCACGGTGCTGATCGCCGACGACCAGGAGCTGATCCGGTCCGGGCTGCGGGCCGTGATCGACGCCGAGGGCGACCTGGTCGTGGTGGGACAGGCCGGGGACGGCGCGGAGGCGGTCAGCGCGGCCCGTACGCTCGCGCCCGACGTGGTCCTGATGGACCTGAACATGCCGAAGGTCGGCGGCGTGGACGCGACGAAGCAGATCATGCGCGGCGAGCGCCCGCCGAAGGTGCTGGTGCTGACCACGCTGAGCAGCGACGACCACGTCCTGGAGGCGCTCGACGCGGGTGCCTCGGGCTTCCTGCTCAAGGACTCCCTGACGCGCGAGCTCACGGCCGCCATCCGCACCGTCGCCGCGGGCGGCACCGCGCTCTCGCCCGAGGTGATGGGCGGGCTGGTCACCAAGGCGCGCGGCCACCGGGGCGCGGTGGCGGAGGGAGCGGACCGCCGCCTCTCGTCGCTGACGTCGAGCGAGGGCGAGGTGCTGCGGCTGCTGGGCCGGGGCCTCACCAACCAGCAGATCGCGGACGAGCTGCACCTCTCCGTGACCAGCGTGAAGACGTACGTGTCACGGCTGCTGGCCCGGCTCGGCCTGGACAACCGCACGCAGGCGGCGATCCTGGCGTACGAGTCGGGGCTGCTCGACGGCTGACCCGGCTCGGCGGACCAGGGAGTACGGGGACGGGGGCGGGGCCGCGGTCGGGCCCCGCCCCACGGATGCCGGTCGCCAGGGCCGGTCACCGGTGCCGGTCACACGGGCCGGTCACACGGGCCGGCCTCGGGGGCCGGCCTCGGGGGCCGGCCTCGGGGGCACCGGCCCTCCGAGGTACCCGGCCGCCGGTGCCGGTGGCGCCTACGCGGCCGTGGCGGCCTCCCCGAGCAGGCCCGCCTCGTAGGCGAGGATCGCCGCCTGGGTGCGGTTCTCCAGGCGCAGCGTGGTGAGCATCCGCGAGACGTAGGTCTTCACGCTGGCCACCGAGAGGTGCAGCTGGGTGGCGATCTGCTGGTTGGTGAGCCCGGAGCCGATCAGGCCGAGCACCGCGCGCTCACTGGACGACAGGGAGCCGATCCGCTGCGCCTGTCCCGGCTCCGCCGCGGGCTTGCGGCGGCCGGCCCGCTCCACCAGGCGTGACATGACGCCGCGCGACATGCAGGTGCCACCGGCCGTGACGGTGTGCACGGCCGCCACCAGCTCCTCGCCGCGGACGTCCTTGTCCAGGAAGCCCGAGGCCCCGGCCTCCAGCGCCTCGACGACGATGTCGTCGGCGTGCAGGGTGGTGAGGACCAGTACCTTCGGGGGCCTGCCGAAGCGCAGGACCTGGAGCGTGGCCTCGACGCCGTTGACCTTCGGCATGTTCAGGTCCATCAGGACCACGTCGGCGGCGGTCTCGCGGGCGGCGCTCACCGCCTCGGCGCCGTCGCAGGCCTCGCCCACCACGGTGAGGCCGGGGGCCGCGTCGATCACGGACCGCAGTCCCGACCGGATCAGGGGCTGGTCGTCGACGACCAGGACGCGGGTGGCCGCGGGCGCGGCGGCGGGGACGGGCGGCGGCCAGCCGCCGGGGGCGGGGCCCGAGGAGGCCGCGGGGACGCCGAGGTCGGGGGCGTCGAGGACGTCGTGGGACGACGGGGCGGAGCGTACGAAACTCATACCGGCTCTCTGGTCTGGTCGAAACTGGGCGCGGAACGGATTCGAGGGCAGTACGGCACGCGCCCGTCGTGGGTGCGTGGTGCTGCCGCTGCTGGGGAGAGGCCTGCGAGGACACGGATCGTCGTGCCCCCTGGCGGGCGCCTCGGCCCCGGGGTGACCGGAAGGGTTGCTCCCGGACGACACCAGGATCGCCACTGAATCGATCCATTCAGAAGGTCCGAAGGTCGAACATCGGTCAACCTTCGGCGACGGGACCGTCCGCCCGCCGCCGCCGAGCGTCCTCGTACGCGTCGGGGACCCGCCCCGAGACGGGTCCCCGACGCACGGCGGGCACGGGCCGCTCGCACCCCGACGGGGCACCCGTGCTCCACCGACGACGCTACGGACGCGTCCGCCGCTCCACCGCGTGCGTTGGGTGACGGGGCACGCCGTTGGTTGACGACTTTCGGCGGGCCGCGCGGCGCCGGAAGTCGCCGCACCCCGTGGTGGCGGGGCGGCGCAGCCACCCGGCGACGACGAGTAGCCGTTCGAGGACGCGGCCGTCAACCTTCGCGCCTGCCCCGCGCCCGCCCCGGCCCCCAGTCTCGAAGACGTCGGCCGACTCCGCCGTCGACGCGCGGCCCCGAAGAACCACTCCGCCGCGTCACGCGCAGGCCGGCTTCCCCCGGGCCCGCACCGGGCCACCGCTCGCACGAAAGAATCCCCATGGGTACCCACCGCAAGCCCCGCCCCTCCACGAACAAGTCCCGCGCCGTGTCGCTGGGCATCGGCTCGTTCGCCGCCCCGGCCCTGGCCTGGCTGGCGGCCCCGACCGCATCGGCCGCGCCGGTCTCGACCTGGGACAAGGTCGCCCAGTGCGAGAGCACGGGCAACTGGTCCGTCAACACCGGCAACGGCTACTACGGCGGCCTGCAGTTCTCCGCCTCCAGCTGGGCCGCGGCGGGCGGCACGCAGTACGCGTCGAGCGCGCACCTGGCGACGAAGGAGCAGCAGATCGCCACGGCCGAGCGCCTCCTGGAGATGCAGGGCCCGGGCGCCTGGCCCACCTGCGGGGCGCAGGCCGGCCTCGCGAGGGGCGGGGAGGCACCGGAGTTCGGCGCACCGGAGCAGTACACGGAGCCGGACACCGGGTCCTCCGCGGAGCCGGAGACCTGGTCGGACGGCGGCGCGCGGCAGGCCGAGCAGCAGGCCGATCCGGTGCGGGACGGCGGCCTCGACGGTTCGTACGTGGTGCGCCAGGGCGACACGCTCGGGAAGATCGCCGCGTGGGTGGGCACCAGCTGGGAGCAGCTGTACGAGGACAACCGGGCGACCATCGGAGCGGACCCGCACGTGATCGTGCCCGGTCAGGAACTCGACTTCTCCTCCGGTGAACAGCACGGCGGGGAAACCCAACTGACGGAGCCTCAGCCGGACGAGCCGGACACTGCCGGTACTCCCGACGGCGCCCCCGTACCTCCCGTCTCCCCCGACTCCCCCGGCCTCCCGGAACAGGACGGCGGACAGTACGGCGACTGGCACCGACCCGTCGAGGGCGGTGCGCTCACCGCCTCCTACGGCCAGGCCGGGAGCTGGGCGAAGGGCTACCACACCGGCACCGACTTCGCCGTGCCCGAGGGGACCCCCCTCCAGGCGGTGACCGACGCCACGGTCGTCTCGGCCGGGTGGGACGGCGCGTACGGGAACGCCGTCGTACTGCAACTGCCCGACGGGCACTACGCGTTGTACGCGCACCTCAGCTCCGTGGCGGTCGCGACGGGGCAGCAGGTCGGGGCCGGCCAGCAGATCGGGCTCTCGGGCAACACCGGCAACTCCACCGGTCCGCACCTGCACTTCGAGATCCGTACCGCCAACTCCTACGGCTCCGACACCGATCCCCACGCCTACCTCGGCGGCAAGGGCCTGGCCATCTGATGGCCCGGGGCAGGCACGGCAGGCAGCGGAGCCGACGGCGGCGCGTGGCCCTGTCGGTGGCGCTCGCGCTCGCCGCGGTGACGCTGGGCGGCGGCGGGTGGGCCTACCACCACCTGGACGGCAACCTGCGCGCGGTCGAGCTCGCCTCGCTCCGGGACGAGCCGCGCCCGAGCCCGCTGGCCACCGGAGCGCGCACGGTCCTCGTCCTCGGTTCCGACTCCCGGGCGGGTGAGAACGGCGCGGTCGCGGGAGCGGGGGGCGAGGCGGACGGCGGCGCGCGCTCCGACGTGGCGATGCTGGTGCACCTGCCCGAGGGACGCGACCGGGCCACTTCGGTGAGCATCCCGCGCGACACGCTCGTGGACCGTCCCGCCTGTACGGACGACCGCGGCAAACGGCTGGCGGCGGCCCGGCAGGTGATGTTCAACTCCGTCTACGCGCAGGGCGGCGCCGCGTGCGCGGTGCGGGCCGTGGAGGCGCTGTCGGGGATGCGGGTGGACCACTTCGCCGTGGTGGACTTCGCGGGCTTCCGCTCCTTCGTGGACGCGCTCGGCGGCGTGAACGTGGAGCTGGACGAGGGCGTCGAGGACCCGGGGACCGGGCTGGCCCTGGCGGCGGGACGGCACCGGCTCGACGGTGACCGGGCACTGGCCCTGGTACGTGCCCGCCACGGCGTGGGCGACGGCGGCGACCTGGGGCGGATCGCGAACCAGCAGCGCGTCGTGCGCGCGCTGCTCGCGGAGCTGGACCGCCAGCGGCTGCTCACCCAGCCGGTGAAGCTGTACCGGCTCGCCTCGGCGCTGACGAAGTCGCTGACGACGGACTCCGAACTGGCCTCGCTGGGCTCGCTCCTGGCGTTCGCGCGGAGCATGCAGCACATCGACCCGGGCAAGCTGACGACGGTGACGCTGCCCGTCGTCCCGTACGTGCCCAACCCCGACCGCCTGGTGCCGGACTCCGCGAAGAGCGCGGAACTGTGGCAGCGCCTGAAGGGGAGCTGAACGGGGTGTGTCGGACCGCGATCCCGAGGTACCTGGCCACGGCACGAGGAGCCGCGAGCACAGGAAGGACCCGACGTGAACGATCGCAGGCCGGAAGGGCCCGGCAGCTGTGGGGCCCCGGAACCGGAGCCCGTCCCGCGCGACCTGCCGGACCAGCAGGCGGACCCCGATGAGGAGGCCTCGGACGCGGAGGCCGAGACCACGAGGACCCCGGAGGAGCCGACGGGCTGACCCGGACGCGTACGCACGCTTCGTGCCCCGCGCCGCGTACCGGCCCGGTGCGGGTCCGTACGAGCGCGGGGGCACGACGCGGCACGCCCGCGGGACGCGACGGCCACGATGCGGTGCGGCCGTCGCGTCCGCTCAGGCCAGGCGCCGCTTGACCTCGCTCTTGAGCACCTTGCCGACCTTGGAGCGCGGCAGGTCGGCCCAGACCTCCACCTGCTTGGGCGCCTTCACCGAGCCGATGCGCCGCTTGGCGAAGGCGACCGCCTCGGACGTCTCCAGCGAGGCGCCGGGACGCAGCTGGAGCACGGCCGTCACGCGCTCGCCCCACTTGTCGTCGGGCAGGCCCACCACCGCGCAGTCGGCGACGGCGGGGTGTTCCATCAGGGCCTGTTCGACCTCGGCGGAGTAGACGTTGAAGCCACCGGTGATGATCATGTCCTTGGCCCGGTCGACGACGTGCAGGAACCCCTCGTCGTCCAGGAAGCCGATGTCGCCGGTGTGGTGCCAGCCGAACCGCGACGCCTCGGCGGTGGCCGCCGGGTCCTTGTAGTACCCGGCCATCACCAGCGAGCCGCGCACCACGATCTCGCCGCGCTCCCCGGCGGCCAGCGTGCGGCCCTCCTCGTCCATGACGGCCACGGTGACCAGCGGGCCCGGGCGGCCCGCCGCCGAGAGCCTGCGGGTGAGCACCTTGCCGTCCTCGTCCACGTGATCGCGCGGGTGCATCGACGCGATCATCATGGGCGCCTCGGTCTGCCCGAAGAGCTGGCCCAGCACCGGCCCCATCAGCCGGATGGCCTCCTCGAGCCGGGTCGGGGACATCGGCGCCGCGCCGTACCAGAAGCACTGGAGCGAGGAGTAGTCCGTCGTGGCGGCCCGCTCGTGGTCGAGCAGCCCGTAGACGACGGTGGGCGGCAGGAAGGTGTGGGTGACCCGCTCGCTCTCGATCAGCCGCAGGAACTCCCCCACGTCGGGAGTGCCCATGACCACGATCCGGCCGCCGAGGGCGAGGACCGGGAAGCACAGCACGCCCGCCGCGTGGGTGAGGGGGGTCAGCGCGAGGTAGCTGGGCCGCCCCCGGAACGGATAGCCCATCAGGGTCAGCGCGGTCATCGCCTCCAGGTTCGCCGCGGTGAGCATCACCCCCTTGGGCACCCCGGTCGTCCCGCCCGTGCCCACCAGCATCGCCAGACCGTCCGGCGAGGGCCGCGCCGCCCCGGCGTCCGGCCCGTCGGCGGTCCAGCGCTCCAGGGACACGTGCCCCTCCGGGGTCCCCCGGGTGTCGTCCAGGCACACATAGGTGGTCACCTCCGGCAGGTGGGGGGCCATCTCCGCGACCTGGTCGGCGTACGCGGGGTGGTAGACCAGGCAGCGGCAGTCGAAGAGGTCGAGCAACTGCCGTGTCTCACCCGCCGTGTTGCGCGGGTTGACCGGGCACCACACGGCGCCGCGCCGGGAGATGCCGAACACCGTCGCGAACGCGGCGACGTCGTTGTGGGAGAGGATCGCGACCGCGTCGCCGGGCTCCACGCCGGAGCGTGCCAGCGCCGCCGCGACCGCGTCGGCGTGCGCCTGGACCTCGGCGTACGTCATGGTGCGCCCCGGCCCGGTGAGGCACACCGCGTCGGGTCCGAGCGAGGCGCCCTTGTCGAGGTACTCGACGGGCGACATCACGTGTGCGCCGTCACGATCGGGTCCATCACCAGGCCGAAGTTCTTGAGCACGCCCAGGAGTTCGCGGTGCCCGAAGGCCTGGCAGGCGGAGGCGAACCCGGCGCGCCGGGGCGGCTGCTGGAGCAGCGAGTACGCGCAGTAGGCCTGGAGCAGGCCGGTCTGCTTGTAGTTGGAGTTGCCGTGCAGGGCCACGTGGACGCGGCCGAGCGGGCCGGAGGCGTACACGGAGTCGATGGAGGTGTTGGTACGGGGGTTCTCTCGGGGCGGCATGTCCGCCTGGAGCCCGTCCGCGATCTCGGAGAGCGCCGCCTCCTGGGCCTCGGGGTCCAGCGGGCGGATCCGCTCCTCGAACATCGCGGTGGTGGCGATGACGCCGTCCATGACCGCCCGGTCCATGACCCCGCCGGTGACGGTGCAGGTGGCCACGCGCGGGTCGTCCTTGAACCAGACGGGGTGCAGGGTGCCGCCCCACGGCACGGTCAGCGCGGTGCCGTGCTGGCCGGGGACGACGCACTCGCGGGTGGCCTGGTGGTCCCAGGCGACGTACTCGTTGTCGACCAGGTGGTACCAGTCGGCCTTCAGGATCGTGAAGATGGTCTGCGTGGAGGCGTAGGTGGGGAAGCCCTTCCAGAGCACCAGCATGTCGAGGGTGTCCAGGCCGGGGCCGGTCTCCAGGGCGATGTTCGCGGCGATCTCGCCGGTGGTGTACATCTGCGCGATGCCGGGCGAGAGCAGCAGCCCCGCGTCGGCGAAGCGCCGCCCGTACTCCTCGCGCGCCAGCAGCGTCCAGTCCTGTTCCCCGGTGGTGTCCAGGAAGTGGCAGCCGGCGCGCAGCGCGGCCTCGACGGTGTCGGGTCCGTACTTGATGAACGGGCCGACCGTGGAGCACACCACCTTGGCGCCGCTGAACAGTTCGGTGAGGGAGTCGACGTCGTGGGACACCTCGACGACCTCGTAGTCGGCCGTCTCGATGCCGGGGATCTTGTCGACGACGTCCTGGACCTTCTTGCCGTCGCGGCCCGCCGCGATGAAGGGGACGCGGTACTCGCGCAGGTACTCGCAGATCAGGCGCCCGGTGTAGCCCGAGGCGCCGTAGACGACGACCGGCCGCTTGGCGGCGGGGGCGGTCTTCCCCGGGCCGGAGGAGGTGGTGGAGGAGGTGGCGGGGGCGGGTGAGTGGGCGGTCTGCTCGTTCTCGGTCACGTCGGCGCTCTCGTTTCGTCGGCTGCTGTCGTTTCGTGGGCTGCTGTCGTCGTGCGGGCCGCTGTCGTCCCGTGGGCCGCTATCGTCCGAACGGCCTGTGCCGTCCGGTCGGCCGCTGTCGTCCCGTCGGCCGTCGGTCACGCGGGTGTCCTCCGTCATCGCCGTCGTCACATGCCCATGCCGCCGTCGACGGACAGCCCCGCCCCGTTGACGAACCGGGAGGCGTCCGAGGCCAGGAAGACCACGGCGTCGGCCATGTCGGCGACCTCGCCGAGGCGCCCCGAGGGGGTGAGCGCCACCACCGCCTCGACGGCGGCCTCCGGTCCCTCGAACAGGCCGAGCTGGGCGGTCTCGACGGCCAGCTTGGTGCCCATCTCGGTGGCGACCAGGCCGGGGTGGACGCAGTTGACGCGCACGCCGTAGCCGAGGCGGCCCGACTCGGCGGCGGCGACCCGGGTGAGCCGGTCGACGGCGGACTTGGTGGCGGAGTACCCGGCGATGCCGGGGAAGGCGATGGTCGCGGCCACGGACGACACGTTGACGATCGCGCCGCCGCGTCCCGCCGCCCCGCCCGGCCGCATGGCGCGCATGCCGTGCTTGAGGCCGAGCATGGTGCCGACGACGTTCACGTCGAGCATCCCGCGCACCTCGTCCGCGTCCGTGTCGACGAGGAGTTGCGTGACCTCGATCCCGGCGTTGTTGACGACCACGTCCAGGCCGCCGAACTCGGCGACGACCCGCGCGACGGCGGCCTCCCAGTCCCCATCGCGGGTCACGTCCATCGCCGTGGCGGCGACCCGCGCCCCGGTGGCCGCCGCGAGGTCGGCGGCGGTCTGCTCCACGGTGTCCTTCAGGACGTCGCCGAGCATCACGGACGCCCCCGCCGCCGCCATCGCCCGGGCCATCCCCGCGCCCAGTCCGCGCGCTCCCCCGGTGACGAGTACGCGCTTGCCCTCCAGATCGAACGTCCCCATGGTGCCGGTCCCTTCGCGTCGGAAGTGATGCGCGGCACAACGTAGGACCGGGTTTGGACGAGCGTCAAGATATTGTTGGACAATCGCCCAAGTTTTCTTGGACAGTTGTCAAGACGCCTCTCTCCGCTACGCTGCGACCCCGGAGGTGCGGCACGTACGGAGGGGGAAGCGGCTCGATGACCACGGCCGACCGACAGGGCGAGCGCATCGCGCGCCGCCAGGCCGACAAGTTCGAGGAACGCCGCCGCGAGCTCGCGGGCGCGGCGCTGCGGACGCTCTCCGAGCTGGGCTACGCGCGCACCAGCCTGCGGGAGATCGCCCAGAACTCGGCGTTCTCGCACGGCGTGCTGCACTACTACTTCCGCGACAAGGTCGACCTGATCACCTACTGCGTACGGCAGTACAAGGCGGACTGCGTGCGCCGCTACGACCGGATCGTGACCGACAGCGGCACGGCGGCGGAGCTGCGCGCGGGGTTCGCCGCCGGGCTCGCCAGGACGCTGGCCGAGGACGCGGCCCTGCACCGGCTCTGGTACGACCTGCGCTCGCAGGCCCTGTTCGAGGAGTCGTTCCGCGCGGACGTCCTGGAGATCGACGCGACGCTCCAGGACATGATCTGGCGGATCGTCAGCCGGTACGCGGAGCTCTCGGGCGCGGAGGCGGCCCCGTCGCCCGCGGCGGCGTACGCGATGCTGGACGGGCTGTTCCAGCAGCAGTTGCTGCACCACCTGGCCGGGGACGCCGGGGCCGTGGACCGGCTCGCGAAGGACGCGGCGACCGTGCTGGGGCTCACGGTGCCGGGAGGCGGCTGACGGACGGCGGGGCTCCCCCGCGCGCACCCCGTCCGAAAGGCTCACGCGCACCCCGTCCGAAAGCTCGCGCGCACCCGTCCGAAAGGCGGAACCGCCTGGCCGACGGGCCCGCGCCTTGTCATGATCACCGGATGCATGACGACCAGCGCACCCATCCCTCCAAGGTGGCCGGCGACCGCGCGTCGCTCACCACCTTCCTCGACTACCAGCGCGCCACCCTGGCCATGAAGTGCCAGGGCCTGGACGCCGAACAGCTCAGGGCGCGGGCCGTGCCCACCTCCGCGCTCACCCTGCTCGGACTGGTCCGGCACGCGGCCGAGGTGGAGCGGTCCTGGTTCCGCCTCGCCCTCGCCGGGGAGCCGATCACCCCGCTGTGGCCCGCCGTGGACGGCGTGCGCGCCGACTTCCTGGTCCAGGACGCCGACGTCGAGGAGGCGTTCGCGCGCTGGCACGAGGCCTGCGCCGGGTCCCGGAAGGTCGCCGACGGCTTCGCGTCCCTCGACGACACCGTGGAGTTCCGGGGCGAGACCCTCTCCCTGCGGTACGTACTGACGCACATGATCGAGGAGTACGCCCGGCACAACGGGCACGCGGACCTGCTGCGCGAGGCGCTCGACGGGACGGTGGGCGAGTAGTCCCCCGGCCCGTCAGACGTGGATCCCGCCCCGCCGGGAACGGGGCTCAGGCGCCCGGCGCGGGCGCGCGCTCGTGCCGGGCGACGCCCAGTGGCTCCCCCAGGCCGAGCACCCGCTCGTCCAGACGGTGCAGATGGCGGCGGGCGCCGACGCTGCGGGCCAGTTCGGGCGCGGGCAGCCGCTCCGCCGGGGCCTCCAGGGTCCGCGGCGCCGCCTCCTCGTCCGGTGCGGCGGGGCGCAGCGCAAGGGAGAGCGCCAGCAGGTTGGCGCCCACGCGCGCGGCGGCCGACTCCAGCGCCGGGTCGAAGGGCCGCTCGGGGCCGCGCTGTTGGGCCCAGGAGGCCAGCACCCGTACGTGGTAGGCGCAGCTGTCGACCAGGCCGAGCGCGTAGGCGGTGGTGCCGCGGCGCTCGCGCAGCGGCGTCGCCGGGTGGGTCAGCGGCACGGTCGAACGGTGCAGGGCGTCCAGCGCGGTGTCCAGGGCGAGGGCGCGCGCGGCCACCGCGTCGGGGTCGCCGCGCCCGTCGACGCAGGCGGCCAGCGTGGCGCGCAGCTCGTCGAGGGTCGCGGCGAGTTCCGCGTCGGTGCGGTCCCGGGTGCTGACGGGCAGCACCACCAGGGCGGCGACCAGGCCGCAGGCGGCGCCCAGCGCGGTCTCCTCGATACGGACCAGCATCACCGACGTCGTGTAGGTGTGCAGCAGGGTGTAGAGCAGGCCGAGCATGGTCGTCACGAAGAACGACATCAGGGTGTACGAGACCGGCGCCACGTAGAACATCGCGAACACGCACAGCAGCACCAGGGCGAGCACGAGCCCGACGTGCCCGGTGACCAGGGCGGTGAGGCCGAGCCCGAAGACCACGCCGACCAGGGTGCCCGCGAGGCGCCGGCCGCCCTTGACCAGGATCTCGCCGGTGGAGGAGGTGTTGAGGAAGACCACCCAGCAGGTGAGGACGGCCCAGTACCAGCGCTGTTCGGAGATCAGCTCGCCGCCCGCGATGGCCAGGGCGGAGCCGATGGCGACCTGGCAGGCGGCCCGGGTGGTGGGCCTGCGCAGCCCGCGCTCCTGGTCCCCGGCGCCGTCCTCGCGCCCTTCGGATCCGGCTTCCAGGGAGAGGTCCTCGACCGACAGCTCCTCCCGCACGCGCTCGGTGGCGTCACCGGTGGCGCCCTCGGCGTCCGTGCCGGAGGCGATCCGCACGGCGAACGCGGCGCCCGCCAGTTCGCCCGCCGCGCGCAGGGTCTCGCCGAGCGCGGGCGGCAGCCCCGCGCGCGGCTCCTCGTCCCGCAGGGCGAGCACGTCCTCCAGGCCCTTCAGGTCACCGTCGCCGAACCGCTCGGGCCCGCCCTCTCGCGAGGCCCCGATGAGCGACGCCAGGGTGTCCAGGGCGGCGACGAGTTCCCGCGCGGCACCGGCGCGGGCCTCCCGGGCGCCCTGGGTGGGCTCCCCGCCCTGGGCGATGCGCTCCGGGAGCACGAGCAGCAGTGCGGCCAGGCGCTGCGCGGCGACGTCCGCCTCGGCGACGCGCCTGCTCAGCGCCCCGGCCTCGGACTCGGGGAGCGCGTCGGGGATCCGGTTCTGGAGGGTGAGCGCGCACGCGTGCAGGCGGTCGACCCGCTTGCGCAGGGCGTCGGCGAGCTCCGGGGCCGGTGCGCCCGCGGGGGCCCGGGCCTCTTCGGCTGCCGCGTCGCGCGAGGCGCGGACCAGGTCGAGCAGGCGAGTGCGGTAGGCGTGCAGCAGGCGGCGCAGGATCCCGTCGGGGGTGCTGCGCACCAGCCCGAACCGGGCGAGCGCCGCGCAGCCGAAGGCCGTGCACAGGACCGCGTACAGCGTCGGCAGCAGCTGCGCGGTGGCCTGGATGAACTGGGCGACGAAGAACATCTGGAAGCCGATGAGGCCCAGCGAGGTGGCCCGGCGCCCGTACCTGCGCCCGTAGACGGCCGCGAAGATGACGCCCACGAAGACGACGTCCGCGAGGATCCGGTGCGGGGCGAGCAGGGTGCCCGCCGTGACGGCCGCGCACGCGGTCGGCAGCCCGAGGGCGAGGGTGACCGCGTGCTGGCGCGGCAGGGGTTCGGTGACGGCGAAGGAGGCCACCATCGCGGCCATGGCGCCCGCGACGAGGACGGTGGGCTGGACCCCCGCGAGGGCGAGCACGACCAGGGCGAGCGCGATCGCGGCCACGGTGCGCAGGCCGGCCAGCAGCCGCAGGAGTCCGGGGTCGCTGGCGGCGAAGCGCCTCCATCCGGCGGACAGGGACTGTCGGCCGCGCATGAGGGGGTGCCCCGCTCTCGTTCTCTAGACGCCGGTACCCGCCCAAATATAGCTTTGTCGTCCTTTGGGCGTTCGGGCGGGGCGGGCGTCCCGTGCCGCTCAGTCTCCGGTGGCGTGCTCGCCGTACTCGCTGTAGCGGATGCGGCGCAGGTCGCGTACCCCGCCGAGCGTGCTCCACTCGTCCCCGCCCAGCCGGGCCAGCGGGCGCAGCCGCGTGACCTCGGGATGGCCGTCCACCAGGACGGCCGCGTCCACGGCGAAGTGGACGACGCGGCCCAGGACCAGCGTGGAGTCGCCCAGCGGCAGGGTGCTGTGCAGTGCGCACTCCAGGACCGCGGGGGAACCGGCCACGCGCGGCGGCCGCACCCGGGCGCTCTCCTCGCGCGCCACGCCCACGGCGTCGAACTCGCTCGTGCCGGGCGGGAAGTCGGTGGCCGTCCGGTTGACCTCGTCGATCAGCGGCTCCGGCGCCAGGTTGACCACGAACTGGCCGGTGGCCTCGACGTTGCGCAGGGTGTCCTTGCGGCCGACCGAGGTGAACTGCACGATCGGCGGCGCCACCGAGGACACCGTGAAGAACGAGTGCGGCGCCAGGTTGTCCACCCCGTCGGCGGAGGTCGTCGACACCCAGGCGATGGGCCGGGGCACCACGGTCGACGTCAGCAGGCGGTACACGGCGGGGCCGTCGAGCAGGGCCGGGTCCAGTTCAGTGCGCATGCCGACGAGTATCGCCCGCGACGGCCGCGGGTCCGCGGCCGCCTGGGAGACTCGGCGCGCTGTCACGACACGCGCCACCGGCGGGCCGCCCGCGGCGTCCGCCCGGCGTGCTCGCCGCGGCGCGCTCCCGTGCCGTGGCGGGATCCCGTGCCGTGGCGAGATTCCGGCAAACCTTGGGTACGGCGTGTCGACGGCCGCACCCCGCTCGCAAGATCCTTGTACCGCAGGCCCCCACCGCACCGCCCAGTCCCCCCACGTCCGACCGTGACGCGCACGACCGCGTCGAGGAGAGTGCCCATGGACACCGGCGTCCACCTCACCACCCTCGCTTCGCCCGCCCTCTTCACCGGCCCCGCCTCCGCGCCCGAACAGGTCCTACGGGTCACGGTGCGCCGCACCCGGGCGGCCGGTCCGCTGCTCGTACGGGTCGAGGGCCCGGGTGTCACCACCCCGCACGCCCCAGTGCTGCGGGAGGCCGGGGAGCCGTGCCCCACGGAGGACCGCGTGGAGGTGTCGGTACGGCTCACGGGGGCGCCCGCGCCCGGGACGCGGCTGCCCGTCACCGCGTACGCGACCGCTCCCGACGGCCTCGAACTGGCCCGCCTGGAGGCGGAGATGACGGTCGCCGAACCCGGCTGGACGCTGCGCCTGGTGCCCTGCGTCCCGCACGGCCCGACGGGGTTGCTGCCGCACCTCCGGGCGGCCCGTGACGATCCGGAGTACCGCTTCGCGCTCTCGGGGGCGGACTGCGTCGAGCACTTCCCGGACGCCCACCCCGAACACCGCGAGGAAGTGCGTCGGCTGATCGGCGAGGGCCGCCTGGAGATCGTCGCCGGCCCTTGCGCGGCGTCCGACGGGCCCTCGGCCGAGAGCACCGTGCGCGGCGTCCGGCACGGACTCGCCCTTCCCGAGGGCGTCCTGGGCGCCCGCACCCATACCGCCTGGCAACCCGACGGATCCGGGCACGACCCGTCCTTCCCCGACCTGATGGCGCGCCGCGGCCTGGACTCGGCGGTGCTGGTGCGCGGCCCGCACCACCCGTGGGGTCCCGTGACGGACGTCCCGGGCGCCCTCGCGCGCCCGCCGTCCGCGGCGCGGCTGCCCGCCGAGTACGAGTGGATCGGCCCCGGCGGCGACGGCCTGCTGCTGCACCACGCGGCGGGCTGGTTCCCGCGCTCGCCCTCCGACCCCGACGCCGCCGCCGAGGAGGTCCTGGAGCTGTACGAGCTGCTGCGCCCGGCGGCGGCCACCCGCAACGTCCTGCTCCCGACGGGCACGGACTCCTCCTGGCCGTACGCGTGGGGCACCGGGGTCCGGCGCCGCCTGGCGCGCCGCTACACCTGGCCCCGGGTCGAACACGCCGTCCCCGCGCAGCACTTCGCCGCCGTGCGCGCCGAGCTGGCCGCGCGCGGGGAGCTGCCGCTGCCGGTGACCCGGGAGCCGGGCCCGTCGCAGGGCGGCGGGGACGTCCCGTACACCGACATGACGCGGGCCCGGTGGGCGGCCGGGACGGCACTCCTGCGCGCCGGGACGTTCGCCCCACTGGCCCACGCCGCGACCGGTGCGCGCGTCCCCGCCGACGCGCTCGGCAACGCCTGGCGGCAGGCCCTGCGCGCCGCGCACCACGACGGCGTCACCGACGCCTCCTCCGACCAGGCGTACCTGGACCTGCTGCCGGCCTGGCGGGAGGCCGAGGAGGTCGCGGACGAGGTGACCGCCGCGGCGCTGGCGCGGCTCACCGCGCGGATCGACACCGGGGGCGAGGGCCTGGCGCTCACCGTGTTCAACCCGCTGCCGTGGCCGCGCACGGACGTGGTCCGCACCGAAGTCGCGCTCGACGGGGCCGATCCGGACGCGCTGCGGCTGCGCGACGGCGACGGCGCGGAGCGCCTGGTGCACGTGGAGGCGGTCGGCGGCGGGCGCGCCGCGCTCGTGTTCCTCGCCGAGGACGTCCCCGCGCTCGGCCACCGCACCTGGTGGCTCACCGGCTCGGGCACCCCCCTGTTACGCGGCTGGCAGGCGGACCCCGACCCGGAGGGCGGCCCGGAAATCGCCAACGGGTTCCTGCGCGCCCGCGCCGATCCGGAGCGCGGCGGCGGCCTGGTGTCGGTGACCGACCTGCGCACCGGAAGGGAGCTGCTGACCCGGGGCGAGGCGGTCGAGCTGGTGCTGCGGGACGCGTACCGGGCGCTCCCGTCCCCGGGCGAGGGCTCCGGGGACGCCGGTACGGGGACCGCGGCCTGCCCCGCCGGGTCGGTGCACGTCGAGTACGGCACGCTGGGCTCCCGGCTGGTGGCGACCGGCGTCCTCGCGGGCACCGTCCGCTGGCGCTCCACCATGACGCTCTGGCACGGCGTGGACCGGCTCGAACTGACCACGGACGTCGAGGAGTTCACCGGGAGCGACCAGCTGCTGCGGCTGCGCGTCCCGGCCGACGTGCCCGGGGCGCTGCCGGTGGCCGAGACGGCCGCCGCGGTCATGGGACGCGGCTTCGCCTTCCCGGACGCGGGCACCGGGACCGGCGACGAGCCGGTGCCCGGGACCCTGGAAGGCTCCTGTCCGAACTGGTTCGGCCTGTCGTCGGTGCTGCGGGCCGAACTGGCCGGTCCCGACGGCGCCCCGGCCGGTACGCGCGCGGTGGGCGCCGTGGAGGTGGTGCTCCCCGCGGCCGGGCTGCCCGGGCACGGCAGGCCGTCCGCCGACGGCGCCCCGGCGCTGCGCGACCTGGTGACCGCGCTCGGCCGGCGCGGCGCGACGGCGGAGCCGACGCGCGCGGCGGGGCCGCGCTGGGGTGCCGCCGACGCCGACGACGGCGGCCCGCCGGACCTGCGGATCGCCCTGGGCGGCCCGCGGGACAACCCGTTCACCGAGGCGGTCCTCGCCTCGGCGGACGGTCCGTACCGGGACGCGGTCGAGGCCGGTCCCGGACCGTCCCCGTACGCGCTGGTCTGGGTGCCCGCGCGGGTCCCGCTGCGCGCCGCGTGGACGCCCGGGTGCGACCTGACGGGCGGGCGGGACCTGCCGGTGGCGGTGCTGACCCATCCCGAGGGCGGCGAGGACGCCGCGCTGCGGGCGCTGGCCGCCGACCTCGACGCGCACGGCGTCCTGCGGGTGCGCCACCCGGCGCCGGCCGACGGGACCGGGGAGCGCGGGCCCTTCGAGGACCGGACGGTGGCCCTGCTCGTGCGCGGCACCCCGGGCTTCGCCGTGGACACGCGCGGGCGGCTGCACAGCTCGCTGCTGCGGTCCTCGGCCGGGCGGCCGGACGGGGAGTGGACGGACCCGCCCCGGCGCACCGCGCCGGACGGCTCCTCGTTCCGGCTCCAGCACTGGACGCACCGCTTCGAGCACGCGCTGGTGTGCGGCGACGGAGACTGGCGGGCGGCGGAGCTGGTGCGCCGGGGAAGGGAGTTCGCGCTGCCGCTCTCCTGCGCGGCGAGCCCTCCCGGGCCGGGCCCGCTGCCGCACCGGTGGTCACCGCTCCCGGCGGCCGGGCCCCTGCCGTCGGAGGCGGGCCGCTGCCGGACCCGTACCGTCGGCACCGCGCCCCTCTCCGTCACCGTCGCGCCGCGGCGCCTGGTGCACGACGGCGGGGCCCTGACCGCCCGGGTCACCGTCCGCGCCGGCACCGGGCCCGGCGCGGCCCCCCGGTCGCCGTCCGTGCGGGTGGACGCTCCGGACGGCTGGACGGTGGACCGGCCCGAGCGGCAGGTGGACCTGGCTCCCGACGGGTTCGCCGCGCACGACCTGCGGATCGAGGTGCCGCCGGGGACCGCGCCGGGGCACTACCTGGTGCGGGTCCTGGCCTCGTGCGCGGCGGAGGGCACCGCCGAGGACCGGGTGACCGTGGCCGTGGCCGGGCCGGACGGCGCGCCGGTCGAGCAGGCGCTGTCGGTCGAGGCCCTCACCGGTTCCGTACGGCTGTGTCCGGGCGGTCGCGGGTCGGTGCGGCTGCGCGTGTCGAACCCGCTGCGCAGCGCCCTGCGCGGGCAGTTGTTGACCCTCACGCCGTACGGGGCGTACGCGCTCGCGCCCGTGCGCGCGACGGCCCTTGAGGTACCGCCCCTGGGCACCGTCGAGACCGTCCTCGCGCTGCGCGCGCCGCTCACGCTGCCGCCCGGTACCTACTGGGTCGGGGCCAAGGCCGTCCTGGAGGGACGCGTCGGGTACGCGCAGCCGGTCGCCGTCCACGTGCTCCGGTAGGCCGTGGCCGGTCGCCGGCGCCCGGTGCGCGCGGGGGGTCAGCGGCTGGCGAGGATGCCCAGCACGCCGAGCGCCACCAGGGCCGCGCAGATGGTCAGGTTGACCTTGCGGTGCTGGACGAAGACGGCGGCGAACTCGCGCAGCGTGGCGCTCGGCCAGAAGTAGGCGGCGGTGGGCGCCCCGACCACCTGGCCGTTGACGCCGTGCCTGCGGGCGGTCAGGGCGGCGCGGAAGGCGTGGAAGTTGTTGGTGACGATCACGCAGCGGTAGCCGGGCGTGCCGCGCTCCATGATCTCCCTGCTGAACCGCAGGTTCTCGTCCGTGGTGCGCGAGCGGTCCTCGCGCTCGACGTCCTGCGGGGGCACGCCCCGTTCGATGAGGTGGTCGGCCATCGCGTGGGACTCCGGGAGCAGTTCGTCGGGGCCCTGGCCGCCGGACATCAGCAGGACGGGCGCCCTGCCGCCGCGCCGCGCCTGCGCCTCGTAGACGGCGCGCCCCTTGTCGACCCGACTGGCCAGCAGGGGCGGGACGCGGTCGCCGCCGAGCAGCCCCGAGCCGAGGACCACGACGTAGTCCAGGTCCCCGGCGACCTTCTGGCGCCCGTAGAGGAAGGCGTAGCCGACGAAGCAGAGGAAGAGGAAGGAGACGTACGCGGCGACGGCGAGCGCGGTGGCGGAGAGGCCCACCAGGACCGTGGAGTGGTGCGTCGCGGCGAGCACGGCCAGGCCGATCAGCAGGAAGATGGTGACGCCCGCGAGCAGCGAGAGCAGGTTGGAGAGCCGGCGGCCCTCCTTGCGGACCATCGTGACGCCGTTGGCGACGAGCAGGCACGGCAGGACGAGGAAGCCCAGGCCCGCGAGGAGCAGGGCGAGCATGACCGGGACCTGGACCAGCGGGGTGTCGTAGCGCACCAGGGTGGTCAGCAGGGCGGGCACGAGGAAGAGCACCACGAGCCCGAGCAGGACGGCGTTGCTGAACCGTCTGCGGTCCTTGCGGACCCCGGCGCAGAACAGCAGCAGGAAGAGGGCGGCCAGCCCGTACGAGAACATGCCGACAGCGTACGTTTCGCGGAGGTTGTTCCTTACTGGGGGCCTACGACCGATCCCTGCGCTTATCCGGCGCTCCTCGCCGAATTGACCTTCGGGACCAGTGGCCCCCGTCCGGGGGACCTTCGTCCCTGGGCCGGGGCGCGCCCGGGCGAAGAGGGTGGGGAACAGCCCCCACTCCGTCGGCGCGCGGCCGGCGGACGGCCACCACGAGGGGACCTTCCTCATGACTTCCCGGACCAAAGACTGGCGCACCCAGGGCTCTTGCACGGTCGTCGACCCCGAGCTCTTCTTCCCGGCGGGCAACACCTCGCGCGCCCTGAGCCAGGCGGCCCGCGCCAAGGCCGTCTGCTCGCGGTGCCCGGTGGCCCTCGAATGCCTGCACTGGGCCGTGCGCTGCGGGGAGCCGAGCGGGATCTGGGGCGGTCTGACCGAGCACGAGCGCAGCAGGCTGGGCGGCCGGCACCGGACGCACCGCCCGGGCTGAACCCGCGCGCGGGCGTGCGGATGTGACGGCCCCTCGGCGGGGCCCCTTGGGCGCACCCCCTCCCCGGCTATACCTTTTGCCGGATTTGCACCTCCGCTTCTTGTCCCACCCACGACGTGCCCCACCCACGAGAGGAAGACGTTGAGCGAGCGCAGAGAACCCCTGGTCATGGTCGGCGTGGACGGTTCGCAGAACTCCAAGGACGCGTTGCGCTGGGCCGTCGCGCACGCCGCCGCCGTGTCGGGCCGCGTACACGCGGTGATGTGCTGGGAGTGGTCCCGCAACCCCTTCAACATGGGGACCACCGGCACCGCTTCGGGCATGGTCACCCCCGAGGAGCTGGCCCGCGAGAAGCTCGACGAGATCCTGCGCGAGACCCTCGGCGACACCCCGCCCGTCCGGGTCAACGCGCGCGTGGAGCAGGGCGCGCCCGCGCACGTCCTGGTCGAGCTGTCCGACGACGCGGAGACGGTCGTGGTGGGCACGCGCGGCTACGGCGGGTTCAAGAACGCGCTGCTCGGCTCGGTGAGCACCCAGGTCGTGCAGTACGCGCGCTGCACGGTCGTCGTGGTGCGCGCGGAGGGCGACACGGCGTAGCCCGTACCGGGTCCGGTCGCGCGCGGCCGGACCCGGTGGCCCGTCCTCCCGGGAGCCCCCGTCTCAGTCGCCGAACGACGGGCCGCTCTCCACCGCCTGGGCCAGCATCCGCGCCGGGTCCTGCCTGCGGCCCCTGCGGAACGCCCGCTCGTACGCCACGTCCCCGATCTGCGCCCGCGCCTGGCGTTCGCAGCGCTCGCGCAGCGGGCCCAACTCCGGTGTGCCGCGCTGCGGGTGGCCCACCCGGCGCCAGAAGCCGTGCCCGGCCCCGTACGCCAGCGCGGCCGTCTCGCCACGGCCCTGGGCGGCGGTGGCGACGGCGAGCAGGTCGAGTCCCAGCGCGATGCCGTAGCTGTCGTCCAGGCGGCGCTTGGCGTCGAGCATGGAACGGGCGTGCGCTGCCGCGGCGGCCGGGCGGTCGTGGAAGACCGCGATCAGGGCGAGTTGGTAGTCCGCGTAGGAGCGGGCCCAGTACTCGCCGATGGCCGCGCAGCCCTGGCGCAGCTCCTCGGCCTCGCGCCGGGCCTGGTCCAGCTGACCGGTGCCGGTGAGGCCGAACAGCCGCACCAGGCGGCAGCGCAGCCCGGCGGCGGAGGCGAACGGGTCGGCCGGGGCCAGCGCGAGCGCCAGGTCGGCCTCGTGCAGCGCGGCCAGCGGGCGCCCGTGCAACAGGTGCACGATGCCCGTCAGGTAGCCGGCGGCGACCACGCCCTCGCCGTCCCCGTCGCGCCAGGACTCCTCGTGGCAGCGGGCCGCCGTGCGGTAGGCCTCGTCGTGCTCGCCCTGGATCGCCCGGGCGAAGCCGAAGGTGCGCAGCGCCCGGGTGCGGTCGGGGCCCTGGACCCGGGTGGCGGCGAGCGCCCGGCGCGCGTACTGCTCGGCCTCGCGGACGTGGCCGCCGCAGACCCAGATCAGGCCGAGCCCGCCGACCGGTTCGAGGGCCCGCTCCGGGTCGCTGTCGATGAGGTGGTCCAGGGCCGCGCACACGTCGGGGTGGGCCTGGGCGAGGTGGCGGAAGCCCTCGTCCTGGCCGGGGCCGAGCCAGCTGCTGTCGGCGCGCTCGACGAGCCGGGTGTAGTGCGCGGCGTGGCGGTCGGCGAAGGCCTGGCGCAGGCCGAGCGCACCGAGCCACATCCCCCCGTACTCGCGCAGGGTGTCCAGCATCCGCAGCCGGCCGCGGTCCTCGGCGACCACGGAGTGCTCGACCAGTCCGCGCAGTGCGGCGGTGACCTGGCCGGGGGTGAGCTGGGCGTCGGCGCAGACGGCGCGCGCGTCGTCCTCGGTGAAGGTGCCGCGCAGCACCGAGAGGCGGGCCCAGAGCATCCGCTCGTGCGGGGCGCACAGTTCGTGGCTCCAGCCCACGGTGGTGCGCAGGCTGGCGTGGCGGGCGGGGCGCCGCTCCGCGTACGAGGCGCCCAGGCCGCGCAGTTGGGAGCCGAGTCTTCGGGCCACCTCCTGCACGCTGATGTGGCGCAGCTGGGCGGCCGCCAGTTCCAGGGCGAGCGGCACCCCCTCCAGGCGGCGGCAGATCTGCCGGGCGGCGGCGCCGTCCTCCTGCTTCAGGGGCGCGCCCGCCTCCGCGGCGCGGCGCCCCAGCAGGTTCAGCGCGTCGGCCTCGCGGCTGAGCGGTCCGAGCCGTACGACGTGTTCCCCGGGCAGCCGCAGCGGGCGGCGGCTGGTGGCCAGGACGGTCAGCCGGGGGCAGCGGGCGAGCAGTTCGGCGACCAGGGGCGCGCAGGCGTCGACGACGTGTTCGCAGGAGTCGAGGACGAGCAGGACGCGCCGCTCCCCCAGGCAGGCGGAGAGCGCTTCCAGCGGGTCGCGGGAGGTGTGGTCGTCCAGGCCCACCGCCTCGGCGAGGACGGGGAGCAGCGTCCGCTCCTCGCGCAGGGTCCACAGGTCGGCCCAGCGGGTCTCCACTCCCGTGCGGGCGTCGGTGAGTTGCTGGACGATGTCGCGCACGAGCCGGGACTTGCCGACGCCACCGGTTCCGGTGACGGTGACGAGTCGGTTCCTGCGCAGGGCGCGACGCAGCCGGGCGGCGTCCGCGACGCGTCCGATCAGGGGCGCGGCGCCTTCGGGTTCGGGAATGGGGCGGGCCACGCCCCCAGTGTTCTGGTCGCGGTGGGCGACGGCACGCCCGGAGGGGTCAGACCCGTCGGAAAACCCTCTCAAGCCTGGTTTTGCGGCGCGGTGTTGACGGTCGGCGCCGGGGCCGGCCGGGGCGCGCGAGGGACCTGCCTGGGGCGCGCGACGGGTCAGGAGGCGCTGGTGCGCCAGGCGTAGACGGTGTCGCCGCGCACGACCACCTGGTAGGTGCCGTGCGCGTCGCAGTAGGTGCGGGCGTCGGCGACCGCGTCGCCGGGGAACCAGCGCGCCGCGAGCGGTGCGGCCGGGCGGGCCGCGGCCGGGCAGTCGGTCCCGGCGGGCGCCAGCGCGGCGCGGCCGAGCCGGAAGCGGTAGAGGGCGCCGTCGGGGCCGCCGCGCCGGGTCTTGACCTTGACGTCGGTGGCGTCGGAGGGCGTGAAGGCGGGCAGCGTGAACGTGGTGCCGCCCTCGCCCTTGGCGTCGGCCGCCGTGGCGAACGTGCGGGTCGACTCGTGGTGCAGGATCTGGTTGAACCGCCCGGCCGCCGGGAGTTCGTCGAAGAAGTCGGAGGGCAGCGCGTACGCCAGCGTGCCCACGCCCACCGCGACCGCTCCCGCGATCAGGATTCCCCGCCCCTTGCCGGCCATCCCCGTGGCCTCCCTTCCCACTCCGCGAACGTCTCGCCTCAAGTCTCCCGGCGGCGCCGGGGCCGCGCGTACCCCTGAAGGAGGAGATGAGCCTCCCTCCGACGTAGCGGGTGGACGGGCCGTCGACCATCAAAAGGGCGATGACGAGGGGTGATTGAACATCGAACGGAAGGTACGGTTCCGACGGAAGGCACGGTTCCGGCGGGCCGCGCCGAGGACGCGGTACGCGGCGTACGGCCGGGGCGGCTCGGAGTCGAGCGGCGCTCCCGCGACCCGGTGCATGATGGGCCGTCATCACGCGCCGGCACCCGCCGCGGCACCGCTCGCCGCCGAGCCGACCAGCGTTTCGCCACCGGACGTCACCTCCGGTTCACCTCATTTCGGCATATTACGGTCATGGACTCCGACGCTTCCTCCGCCACCGCGACCGGCCGCCCCTGGGTCGTGGCGCACCGCGGCTCCTCGTACGACTTCCCCGAGCACACGCTGTCCGCCTACGAGCAGGCCGTCGACGACGGCGCCGACGCGCTGGAGTGCGACGTCCGGCTCACCCGCGACGGCCATCTGGTGTGCGTCCACGACCGCACCGTGGACCGCACCTCGGACGGGCGCGGCACGGTCTCCTCGATGACGCTCGCCGAGCTCTCCGCGCTCGACTTCGGCAGCTGGAAGGGACCGGGCCACAGCGCCGGGGTGCTGCGCTTCGAGCAGCTCCTGGAACTGGTCGTGTCGGCCTCCCGCCCGGTCGGCCTGCACGTCGAGACCAAGCACCCGGTCCGCCAGGGCGGCGGCCTGGAGCGCTCGCTGGTCTCGCTGCTGCGGCGGTACGGACTGCACGCGGCCGGGGAGGGCACGGCGCGGCGGCACCGGGTGGAGGTGATGAGCTTCTCCCGACTGGCCCTGCACCGGCTGCGGGCCCTGGCCCCGACCCTGCCGCGCGCCTACCTGGTGGAGCACCCGCTCCTCGGGACCACCGCGCCGCGCGGCACCGCGGTCGTCGGCCCCGGCATCGACCTGGTGCGGGCGCGGACCGGACTGGTGGCCCGGCTGCACGCGGCCGGCCACCGGGTCAACGTGTGGACCGTGGACGAGCCCGCGGACGTCGAGCTGTGCCTGCGGCTGGGGGTGGACACGATCATCACCAACCGGCCCCGGCAGGTGCTGCGCATGCTCTCCGAGACGACTCTGGGGGCCTGAGCACCGCACCGGGCCGTTCCCCCGCTCACGCGCGGCGATCCGCGCTCACCCGTGCCGACCTGGGCAAACGCAGGTAAACCCAGGTCCGCGCCGGGTAAAGGAAGATCCACCGGGGGCCACGGATCGGCAAAACAAGGTGAAGTGTACGCATATCGCACAGACAGCCGAAGAAGCGGGTGTTCACTGAAGAAGCAAGACATCCCGCCCCCGGGATGCCGAAGTCAGGGAAAGGCCGGACACCATGCTTCAGCAGACGCTCACGCCGAAGACCGACCGGGCCGCCGCACCGCGCTCCGCGGACGCCGCCCACGAGGCCTACTCCTTCGCGTGCCTGCGCTGCGGCTACGGCTGGGAGCGCTCGTACGTCATCCAGCACCACGGCTGGGGCCCGCTGAGCCGCGAGGTCACGTACACCGTCGACGGCAAGCGCGTCCCCTCCCCGCTCACGAATCCCAGCTGCCCCAGCTGCGAGAGCGACGTGGTGCGCATCATGCGGGCCGGCCGGGTCGCGGGTGCCCAGTCCGCGCGCGCCACGGTGCGGCTGCACGCCCCCTGGCAGGAGAACCTGCTCGCCACGCTCTTCCCGCAGCCCGAGGCCCGGGAGCGCTAGACCGCTGGAGCGCTGGACCGCTAGGGAGCGTCCCGAGGGTCCCCGCCGGACGAGGCCCGGTCCACCCGGCCCCGTTCGGCGCTGTCGCTCAGCCGGACCATCAGGGCCACCATGATCCAGTTGGCCACCAGCGAAGACCCGCCCTTCGCCAGGAACGGCAGCGCCTTGCCGGTCAGCGGTACGAGTCCGGTGACACCGCCCGCGACCACGAACACCTGCAGGCCCAGCGCCCCGGCGAGGCCCACGGCCAGCAGTTTGCCGAACGGGTCGCTCAGCCGCAGCCCCGCCGAGAAGCCGCGCTGCACCAGCAGCGCGTACACCAGCAGTACCGCCATCAGGCCCGCGAGCCCGAGCTCCTCGCCGACCGTGGTGAGGATGAAGTCGCTGCGGCCCGCGAAGCCGACCAGCTCCGGGTTCCCGCCGCCGAGGCCGGTCCCGGCCAGGCCGCCGCTGCCGAAGGAGAACAGCGCCTGCGCGGACTGGTCCGAGACCAGGCCCGGCGGACGCTGCCCCACCGGCAGGTAGATCGCCATCGGGTTCAGCCAGGCCTCCACGCGCCCCTTCACATGGGGCTGCACCGAGCCGACCACCGCGGCGCCGACCACCGCCATGGCCAGGCCGCACACGATCCAGCTGGTGCGCGAGGTCGCCGAGTAGAGCATCAGGACGAAGACGCCGAAGAAGATCAGCGAGGTGCCCAGGTCCCGCTCGAAGACCAGCACCAGGAGGCTGACCACCCAGATCACGACCAGGGGCGCGAACTGCCGCCCCGGCGGCAGCCGCATCCCCAGGAACTTCCGCCCGGCGAGCGCGAGTCCGTCCCGGTGGGTGGCGAGGTAGCCGGCGAAGAAGACCGAGATCATGATCTTCACGAACTCGCCCGGCTGCACCGAGAGCGGGCCCAGGAAGATCCAGCGCTTGGCGCCGTAGACGTCGGCCGAGAAGAACGCCGGGGCCATCAGCAGTCCCAGGGCGACGACCATCGTGACGTAGATGTACCGGCGCAGGTGGCGGTGGTCGCGCAGGGCCAGCACCACCGCCGCGAACACCGCGACCCCGATCACCAGCCACAGCAGCTGCCCGGGCGCGGTGGGCGTGGACTTCGGGTAGCGCTCGGCGTACGCCACGTCCAGGCGGTACAGCAGCACGAGCCCGAGCCCCGAGAGCAGGGACGCCAGCGGCAGGATCAGCGGGTCAGCACACGGCGCGGCGAACCGCACGGCCAGGTGCGCGACCAGCAGGAAGAGCAACACACTCCCGGCGAAGCCGGCCAGCTGGGGCGGCAGCTCGCCGCGCATGGTGAGTGACGCCGCGCAGTGCCCGCCGATCGTCAGGACGGCGACGAGCAGCAACAGCAGCGCTTCGGTACGTCTCCGGGCCCGGGCGGAGGCGCGCCAGAGCGGCGGCCCCGCCCCCTCGGGCGCGGAGTGCGGACCGGGCTCGGCGCGCGTGATCGTGTCCATGGGCCCCGTCCGCCGTCGCTCGTCTCTCGTCGCTCGCTGCCCTTCCCCGTGGCCCCGCCCCCGGTGAACGGCGTGGTCGCACGCGGTCGCACGAGCGGATTTCGCGTGTAAAGAGGGCAAAAGCGGCGCGATGGTTGCGCGGGGCGCCGCCCCGGCCGCTGTGAGCCGGGCCACCGGGCCCGTACCGGCGCCGCCCTCGGCCCCAAAGCCCCGGCCGGAGGGGACCTTCGGCGGCGGGGAGCGCGTCCGGCGCTCCCTAGGATCGAAGCGCGAGCAGGACCCGGGACGGATGAGGCCGGGCAGCCCGTGCGGTGTCAGCGGACACCGGACAACCGAATAGGCGGGGTCGAGGCCGCACACCCGTAACACGACCCTGCGCCAGTGTCCCCGGCGCACCACCCCCGCCACCGGGGACACTCGCCTTTCCGGGGGGCTCGGCGAGGCACCCGCGGGGCTCTTCCGGGGCCTTTCCGGGCACCTTTCCAGGCGCCTTTCCGGGATGCCGCTCACTCCTCCGCGGGGACCACCGCGACCGGTGCGTGCGCGTGGGTGAGGACCGCGTCGCTCACGGAGCCGATCAGCAGGCTGGCGCCGGTGACCTTGTAGCGGTGGCGGCCGACCACCACGAGCGCCGCCGTGCGCGAGGCGTCCACCAGGTACCCGGCCGCGTCCCCGGGCACGATCAGGGACTCCACGGCCACCCCGGGATGGCGCCCGGCGCTCGCCGCCAGGCGGTCGCGCTGGATCTTCCGGGTCGCCTGCTCCAGCGGCGAGGCGTCCTCCTCGGCGGGCAGTGCCTCCAGGGGGGCGGCCCCGACCAGCATCAGCGGGGACGGCGGGACCGCGTAGGCCGTCAGCACCCGCAGCGGGACCTCGCGCGACGCGGCCTCGGCGAAGGCGAAGTCCACGACCTCCTCGGCGGTCTCGATGGTGTTCAGGCCGAGGACCACCGCCTCCTCGCGGTCGTCGGCCACCCGGCGCTCGGCGTGCGGCACCACCACGACCGGGCAGGGCGCGGACGCCGCGCACTTGCGGCTGTTGGAGCCGAGGAGCAGGCTGGCGAACCCGCCCCGGCCGCGCGAGCCCATGACGAGCATCCTGGCGCCCCTGGCGACCTCGCCCAGGGCCTCGGTGACGCCGCCCTCGACGACCTCGTACCGCACGGCGGGCAGGTCGTCGCGGCCGTCGAAGAGCGCCCGCACCTGTTCCTCGACCGTGCCGGGCTCCCGCGGCCCCGTCCGGTCCGGCTCGCGCAGGGCGTGCGCGACGACCAGCTCGGCGCCCAGGCGCCGGGCGCTCGCGCGGGCCCAGTCGAGGGCGGTCAGGCTGTGCGCCGATCCGTCGACGGCTGCGATCACGGGGCCATGGTTCATGCCCCAAGCCTGCGGGTCGCCGTCCGGGCGCGCAGGGCTGGTGGTCCGGACGGCGCAACGCGGCGGACGCGGGAGGCGGGCCCGGTCAGGCCGAGCGGGACAGCTCGGCGGCGGTGAGCGCGTGGCGCAGGGGCAGGCCCTCGGCGTAGCGGACGAGCTCGGCCAGCACGGACTCCGTCATGCGGACCAGCTCGGTGCCGAGGGAGCCGGCCGCGTGCGGCGTGAGCAGCACGTTGGGCAGCCGGTAGAGCGGCGAGTCGGCGGGCAGCACCTCCGGCTCGGTCACGTCGAGGACGGCGCTGATCCGGCCCGAGGCGAGCTCGGCGGTCAGGGCCCGGGTGTCGACGAGGGAGCCGCGGGCGGTGTTGACGAGGGTGGCGCCGTCCCTGAGGAGGGCCAGGCGGCGGGCGTCGAACATGTGCCGGGTCTCGGGCAGGGCCGGGGCGTGCACGGACACGACGTCGCTGCGGCGCACCAGTTCGTCCAGGCCGACCTGGCGGACGCCGGGCTCGTCGACCGTGGCGTACGGGTCGTAGACCAGCACGTCGAGGTCGTACGGGCGCAGCAGCTCGATCACGCGGCGGCCGATACGGGAGGCGCCGACGATGCCGACGGTCTTGCGGTAGTTGCCCACCTCGCGGAACGGCTCGTCCAGCAGGTCCGGCGGCCGTCGCTCCAGGGTGTAGCGGCGCGAGGCCTCCAGGACGCGCTTGTTGGCGAAGAGGACGGCGGCGACGGTGAACTCGGCGACCGGCAGGGCGTTGGCGTCGGCGGCGCAGCACACCTGGATCCCGCGCGCCCAGACCTCCTCGGTGACCAGGGCCTTGACGCTGCCGGCCGCGTGCAGCACCAGGCGCAGGCGCGGCATGAGGTCGAGCACGGGGGCGGTGAGCGCGGGCGCTCCCCAGTGGGTGAGCAGCACCTCGGCGCGGGCGAGGGCGTCGCGGCGCGGCGCGTCCAGGTCGTCGAAGCCGGTGACCAGCAACCGCGGGTCGGCCTCGGCGACTTCGGTGAGCCGGTCGAGCGCGCCGACGCGCAACAGGCCGGTGTGCACCTGCCGTTCCATGACCAGGGCGGCCCGGGGGCGGCGGCGGCCGGTCGACTGGCGGGGAACCCGGTTCCGCTCCACGTCACTTCACCGTGCCCGCGGCCGGGCCGGCGCCGGAGGCGCGGCGGGCGGGCGGAGGGGTTCTCGGCATCGCGGCTCCCAGGACAGGTCCTCCGGGCACCCGGGGGATCGCACGCAACTTTCACTTCGTTTCGATCGACTGTCAATGATCGAGAGAGCGTTCCTTCTGACACGATCGTTTCGACCGGAACCGGTATGTGATCGCTACGATGGCGCCCCAGCCGCCCCGCCGGGGGACGGCGCCCAGGGTTTCCGGAGGACCTCATGCGCGGCCACGTCGCCGACCGGCACCGCCAGGTGCTCGAAGTGCTGCGCGACCGGGGCAGCGTGCGCGTCTCCGAGCTGGCCGCCGAGCTCGGCATCTCCCCCGTCACCCTGCGCCGCGACGTCGAGGTGCTGGCCGCCGAGGGCAGGCTGCGCCGCCTGCACGGCAGCGTGCAGCACGTGGACGGTACGGCCGTCACCGCCCCGGCGACGCCCCGGGCGGGGCAACGGGCCCTGACCGTGGGCATGGTGGTCCCCACGACCGACTACTACTACGCGGACGTGGTCCAGGGCGCCCGCGCGGCGGTGCAGGCCCAGGGCGCCCGGCTCGTGGTCGGACTCTCGCGCTACCTGCCGGACGAGGACGCCGTCCAGGCCGGCCAGCTGGTCCGCTCCGGCGTCGACGGCCTGCTGGTCACGCCGTGGTGGCGGACCGGGGCGCCGGTCGGGGACGAGGGCTCCTGGGTCGCCCGGCTGCCCGTGCCGACCGTGCTCGTGGAGCGCACCGCGCCGGCCGGCCACCCCGCCGCCGGTCTCGACCGGGTCCGCACCGACCACGCCCAGGGCGCCGCCCAGGCACTGGCGCACCTGGCCCGCCTCGGCCACCGCCGGATCGCGCTCGCCCTGCAGTCCAGCCCCACCGCGCACCGGATGGCGGACGGCTGCGCGAGCGCCGCGGGCCCGCTCGGCCTGGAGTCCCTGCCGCCGCTGGAGCACCGGCCGCAGGAGTCCCGCACCGAGCGCCTGGACCGCACCCTGCGCCACCTCCTGGACGCCCTGCACGAGCACGGCGCCACCGCGGCCCTGGTCCACACCGACGCCGACGCGGCCACCCTCGTGCCGCGCCTGCAGCACACGGGGGTGCGCGTCCCCGAGGACCTGGCCGTGGTGGCGTACGACGACGAACTGGCCGGGCTCACCGACCTGCCCCTGACGTCGATGGCGCTGCCCAAGCGCGCCCTGGGCACCCGCGCCGCCGAGCTGCTGCTGGCCCGCGTCGCCGCCACCGCCTCCGGCGCCGACCTCCCGGTCCAGCACGTCGACCTGCTCCCCCGCCTGTCAGTGCGGGCGTCCTGCGGCGCTTCCGCAAGGGCTTTCTGACCGCCCCCCTTCCCTGAAGCACCACACCCCACGGCCGATGCGGCAGCTGGGGCGCTGACCCATGTCCCGCACGACCCTTGCGCACCGCCCTTCGCGACCTCCACGATGGAAGCGCTTTCTATCGGACGGCCCTTCACCCGAACCGGAGTCCGCCATGTCGCGTCCCTGGTCACGTCGTTCCTTCCTGGTCGCGGCCGGGGGCGCCACCCTCGCCCTGGTTCCGCTCCCGTCCGGGCCGCTCTTCCCCACCCGTACGGCCTTCGCGGCCGACGACGAGTTCGCCCGGCTGCGCACCCGGTGGCGCGAACTCCAGCTCGGCGGCGGGTTCGACGCGGGGGCCGAGCCGTTCAGGACCAAGCTCGCCGACCTGGGGGCGCAGGCCCGCGACTTCGCCGACCGGATGAGCCCGGCGGCCACCTCCCTCTGGCCGGACCTCGTCTTCCGTACGCCCGACAACTCGGCGAACGTCACGGGCAGTTGCAACCGGCTGCGCACCATGGCGCAGGCCTGGGCCCAGCCGGGGACCGGCTCCACCGGGGACGCGGGCCTGCTCGCGTCCGTGCTCACCGGGCTGGACCAGCTGTACGCCCGGGTCTACCGCGAGGACCAGACCGCTTACGGCAACTGGTGGGACTGGCAGATCGGCTCCCCGCAGGCCCTGCTGGACACCGCCGTCCTGGTCCACGCCTCCCTCTCGGCGACCCAGAAGTCCCAACTCGGTGCCGCTATAGACCACTTCGTTCCCGACAGCGCGGTGGCCTCCTCGACCGGGGCGAACCGGGTCGACCTCTGCCGCGTCCTCGCGGTGCGCGGCCTGCTCGGGGACAGCGCCGCCAAGCTGGCGTCCGCCCGCGACGCGCTCTCACCGGTCTTCCCGTACGTGACGACGGGCGACGGCCTGTACCGCGACGGGTCCTTCGTCCAGCACACCAACATCGCCTACACCGGCACCTACGGCACCGTGCTGCTCGGCGGCGTCGGACTGCTGCTCGCCGCGCTCGCCGGTTCGACCTGGGCGATCACCGACCCGCAGCGCCAGGTGGTGCTGGACGCGGTGGAACGGGCCTGGGCGCCGTTCCTCTACAACGGCCTGGTGATGGACAACGTGTCCGGCCGCGCGGTCAGCAGGGGCGTCGCGGCCAGTGACCCCGAGCGGCTCCAGCAGGACGACCACCGGCGCGGACACGCCGTGCTCGCCTCCGTCCTGCTGCTCGGCCAGGGCGCGAGCGCGGCGGAGAACGCCCGGTGGCGGGCGCTGGTCAAGGGGTGGGCGCAGCGCGACTACTACAGCCCCCCGACGGGCGACCGTTCCCTGGGCGTGGCCGCGCTGGCCCGGCTGCGGGACGTGCTGGACGACACCTCGGTGACGGCCGCGCCGGAGCCGGTCGGGCACTGGCTGTTCTCCTCGATGGCCCGGGCCACGCACCGGCGCCCCGGCTGGGCCGCCTCCGTGAGCATGGCGGACAAGCGGATCTCGTACTACGAGACGGGAAACGGCGAGAACCCCCGCGGCTGGCACACCGGCAGCGGGATGCTCACCTGGTGGGGCGCCGACTTCGCGAACGGCCAGTACAGCGACGCGTTCTGGCCCACCGTCGACCCCTACCGGCTGCCCGGGACGACGACGTCCCGCAAGCGCCTCGCGGACGGGGAGGGCGGGGCCTGGGCGAACAAGCGGCCCGACGCCGGCTGGGTCGGCGGGGCCACGGACGGCACCTACGGCGCGGTGGGCCAGCACCTCAAGGCGCTGTCGAGCACCCTCCAGGCGCGCAAGTCCTGGTTCTTCCTGGACGACGGGATCGTCTGCCTGGGCGCGGGGATCAGCTGCGCGGACGGCACGCCCGTGGACTCGGTCGTGGACAACCGCAACCTGGGAACGGTGGGCGGCGCCCCGCTCACCGTGGACGGCGTGGTGCAGCCGTCGGCCTACCCGTGGTCGGCGACGGCGAGCGCGTCGTGGGCGCACCTGGGCGGGCACGCGGGGTACGTGTTCCCGTCCGGCGGCACGCTCGCCCTGCTGCGCGAGGAGCGGTCGGGCCGGTGGAGCGACATCAACACCGGCGGCGACGGCGCCGTGCTCTCCCGCAGGTACGCGACGCTCTACGTCGACCACGGCACGGACCCGGTGGACGCGTCGTACGCGTACGTGCTGATGCCGGGCGCCACCGCGCAGCGGACCGCCGCCCGGGCCGCCGACCACGGCTGGCTCGACCTGCTCGCCAACACCGGTGCGGCGCAAGGGATCCGGGTGCCCTCGCTGGGGGTGACGGCCGTGAACTTCTGGGCCGCGGGGACGGCAGGGCCGCTGACCGCGGACGGGCCGTGCTCGGTGCTGGTCCACGAGCACGGTGACGGGACGGCGTCGGTGTGCGTCAGTGACCCCCCGCGCGAGCGCACCGCCCTGACGGTGACGTGGCGCAGGGCGGTCGCCTCGGTGCGGTCCGCGCCCCCGACGGTGCGCGCGGCGACGCCGGGGGCGACGCTGACACTGGAGTTCGGCAGCCTGACGGGCCAGGCCGGGGTGACGCAGGAGGTCGTGGTCGCACTGGCCTGAGCGGCCGTGGCCGCGCCGCACAGGGGGCGGCGCGGCCACCGCCGCCGTCCCGCTCAGTACCAGTACTGGCCGTTGCTGCCGGTGTACTCCCACTGGACCGCCTTGGCGCCGTTGGCGGTGCTGCTCGCGCCGATGGCCAGGAACTTGTCGCTGTTCCAGTTGAGGATGTGGCCGTCCGTGTGGCCGTACCACGCCTGCTCGTTGCCGCCGGTGTGCTCCCACTGGATGGCCTTGGCGCCGTTGGCGGTGTTGCCGCCGCCGATGGCGAGGTACTTGCCGCTGTTGAAGTTCACGATGTTGTTCCCGCCGACCCACCAGACCTGGTCCGCGATGTCGAGGCAGTCCCACTGGATCGCCACGGCGCCGTTGGCGGTCTTGCCGTTGCCGATCGCCAGGCACTTGTCGCTGTTGAGGTTGCGGATCTTGTAGTAGCCGCCGGTCTCGGCGCCCGGGTCGACGGCCGTGGTCCCGGCGGCGCGCGCGGCGCCGCGGTCACCGGCGGAGAGGGCGACGGCCTGCTTCAGCCGGGCCGCCTGGACGGGGTACCTGCTCTCCAGGTCCCGCGCCTCCTGCGCCGAGAACCTCTCCAGGGACTGCCCGACCGTCGGCTGCGGCGCCGCGGCGGCCGTCCCCGTCGTGGCGGCCACGGCCGGTGCGGCCGCGACCGCGAACACCGTGGCGGCCGCGCCGGCGAGCACTCTGGTAGCACGCTTCATTTCTCGTCCCCTCGTGGCGAAGACCCGGCAATCCCCGGGCCCGGTGAATGTTTCGCGGTGCACCGCCCACCACGTTCCGGTGAACGGCACGAAAGATTCACACCGGGCGCGATGAGGCGTCAATGGCGACGAGAAGCGCAGGTCGGAGCCGCGCGACCGAAAACCGACGCAACCCTTCGAGAGCCGCACATGTCCTGGTCATTCATCGAATGCCCGACGTCCGGCACCCGAAGGGGGAAATGACGAGAATTCAACGTTCAACTTCCAGCGGGACACCAGGAATTGTGCAGCACCCCGGCAGGAAAGGGCCAGTAATTCTCCAGCGGAATCCGACCGGGGCGACGCCGCCGAGTCTTCCGCGTTCGAATGCTGTGCGGGACGCGCGGCCGCTAGGGTCCCAGGCCTCTCCATCCGAGAAGGGGGCACCACGGATGCTGACAGAGGGATGCGTCGCGCTGGCCGCCGCAGGGGGCACGGCCGTCGTACAGGCCGCGGGTACGGACGCGTGGAGCGCGCTCCGCGGACGGTGCGCCGCCCTGCTGGGGCGCGGCGACGCGGACGGCGAACAGCGGGCACGGGCACGGCTCGACGCCACGGCGCAGGCACTGGCGCACCGCGCCGGGGACGGCGGGGACGCGCTCGACGAGGAGCACCGACTGCTGTGGCAGCGGGTGTTCACAGCCCTGCTGACCAGCACGGCCAGCACGGACGAGGCGGAGGGCGTCCATGGTGAACTCAGGTCGCTGGTCGCAGAGTTCGGGACGTCCGTCCCGCCCGCGTCCTCGTGCACGGTCCAGGGCAACACCTTCCACGGGCCCACCGCCTACCAGGTTGGCGACCACAACCGGCAGGACGTGCACTTCGGTTCGACTCCATGACCACGGGCGACACCCACCCGCACGACGACGACGCGGCACCGGACGAGCCCGCGCCTCCGCCGGGCGCTCACCTCACCTCGCACCACGGCCCGAGCGCCCACCAGTACGGCGACCACAACACCCAGCACGTCCACTTCCACTCCGCCGATGACGGCGAACCGCCCACCGCGCTGGACGCGTTGGCCGACCGCCTGGAGGCGGCGGTGCGCACCCAGTGGCGGCGGGAGGCGCAGGCGCGGCGGCTGTACGAACCGGCCCCGCTCCCCCTGCGCTGGCGCGTCAGCGGGCGCGACCTGGGCAACCGCGCCGACGGGTCCCTCCCGGCGGCGGACGGCCACACCCGCTTCCGGCCGCTGCCGGGCCTCCCGCCGGTCACCCGCGCCACGCTGCGCGCCGGGGGCGGCCAGCGCCAACTGCACGACGTGTACGGCGGGTTGGCGTCGGGGCGACTGCTCCTGGTCGGCGCGCCCGGCTGCGGGAAGACCACCTCGGCCGTGCTGCTGCTCCTGGACGCCCTGGAGCACCGCGCGCACGCCTCGCCGCGCGACCGCGCCCGCATCCCCGTTCCCGTCATGGTCACGCTCCAGGGCTGGAACCCGCACGCGCAGACCGCCGTCCGGTGGCTGGCCGAGAAGCTCACCACCGAGTACCGGCTCTCCCGCGGGCCGCACGGCAGCGCCCGGGCCGAGCGGCTCCTCGCGTCCGGGCGGATCGCGGTGATCCTGGACGGCCTCGACGAGGTGGCCGGGGTGAAGCTGCGCGCGGCCATGCTGAAGGCCCTGGCACCGGCGCCGTTCCGGATCGTCCTGGTGTCGCGGGCCACCGAGGCGGTCCTGACCAGCAAGCGGACCCGGACCCGGCTCGCCGGGGCGGTGGCCCTGGAGATCGACCCGGTCCCGCCGGCCGTGGCCGTGGACTACCTGCTCGACCAGCAGCCCGACCCGGCGCCGCCGCCCTGGCGCCGGCTGGCGGGGCACCTGCTGCGCGACGAGCCGGAGGACCCGGTGCGCGAGGCGCTGGCCAGCCCGTTCGCCCTGCGCCTGGTGCACGACGTGTACGGCGGGGGCGACGCCGTCGACGAACTCCTGGACCGCGGGCGCTTCCCCGGCGTGCGCGACGTCGAGGACCACCTCCTCGACCACCTGGTCACGGCCGCGTACACCGTCCGGCCCGGGCACCCGCCGCCCCGCTACTCGGTGCCCACCGCGGTGCGCACCCTGCGCTACGTCGCCCGCCGCCTCGACCAGGAGGGGACGCGGGACCTGACCTGGTGGCACATACCGTCCTGGATCGACCGGCGCAGGAACGCCGCGCTCGTGGCCCTGTGCGCCGCCGTGGTGTTCGTGCCGGTCTACGCGTTCATCCTCGGCGCGCAGTTCGCGCACTGGTGGGGGCCCTGGGCGGGGGTCGGGATCGGGCTGGTCAACGTCGTCACCGTGCTGCTGCGGCTGTCGTCCTTCGACGACGTGCGGCCGCTGGAGACGGCGGGCTGGCGGGACATCTTCCACCCCTCGTCCCTGCGCTTCGGCTTCTTCGCCTGCGTAGTCCCCACGCTGCTGCTGTGGCTGGCCAGCCCGATGCCCCTGCTGGGGGTCGCGCCGCCGCCGTTCTGGGCCTGCGCCGCCTTCGGCATCGCGTACGGCTTCGGCTCCGTGCTCGTCGGCGGCGGCGCGCACGAGCTGGTGTCCGGGAGCCTGTTCGCGGCCGGGCCCTCCTTCCGCTCGTTCCGTACGGACCACGGCCCGGCGCCGGAGCTGGAGGTCCGGGCGATCGGCCCGCGCGAGATCTGGCGGCACCACCTGGGGCTGCGCCTGGTCCTGGGCGTCGGCGTGGGCCTCGCGTCGACGCTGGCGATCGGGGCGGCCGGGGTGTGCTGGGTGGGGCTCGTCCAAGGCACCCTCATGGGGGCGGGCTTCGGGATCTGGAACTGCCTGTGGTCCGGGCCGCTGGCCAACCTCGCGGTGCACACCATGCTGGCGTCGGCGCAGCTCAGCCGCGCCGAGGGCACACCGGTGCACCTGATGGCCTTCCTGGAGGACGCGCACCGGCGGAACCTGCTGCGCACGGTGGGCCCGGTGTACCAGTTCCGGCACGTCAAGCTCCAGCGCCGGGTCGCGCGGGCGGAGCCGGAGCCGGCCGGCGGGGGGATGCGGGTCCCGTACCGGGGACGGCCCGGGCACCGGGACGGCCTGGGCGCCGCGGACGGTCCGAGCGCCCGGGACGGCCGACCCGGCGTAACCTCGTGACATGAACGCGCAACGGGCCGAGGCATGGGACCCGGCCGCCGCCGACCGGGCCGTGGCCGTCCTCAAGGCCGTCGCGGACCCCTCGCGCTACCGGCTGCTGTGGGCGCTCACCCGGGACGAGCTGCCGGTGAGCGCCCTGGCCGAGCTGCTCGGCGCCCATGTGGCCGCCACCTCCCAGCACCTCGCGAAGCTGCGCGCGGCGGGCCTGGTCGTGGCCCGGCGCGAGGGCACCCGGATCTACTACCGGGCGGTGCCGGTGCGCGGGCTGCTCGACGAGGCGGTGCACGTGGCCGAGACGACCGTGGAGGGCGCGGCGCGCTCCGGGGACGCCGCGGCCGGGGCGGCGCCGTCCCGGGCTACCGGGCGTGCGGCCGGGCGGCGCCTCGCGACCGGTAGCACCTCGTCCTGAAGCAATCCTGAACGTCATACGAGCGACGTCTTCGCAGGTCAGAGCTACCTTGATGCGCGATTACGGCGGAATTCCGACATCTACCCCCTTTGCCTCTCCTTGCACATCCGTGCAAATATGGTGACCACGCCAGCCCGGCGGGGTGCCCCAGACACGTGTGCCCCGGTGCCGAGCTGGGACCGCTCGTCCCGCGCGGCACCGACCGCGCACGAATCGCGAAAGGGGGCGGTCATGGACATCTGCAGTCCGGGTCACAGTAGGACCCGCCTTCCGGCCGCTCCGGCCCAGGCCTGACGACACCCTCGTCCCGGGTCGCGCCCGCTGACGGCACGCCCGCTCGGGCCCACGCCTGACGACGTCCTTCCCCTTCCGACGCACGTCCTTCCCCCGGCTCACGGCCGCCCGGCCGTCGGTCGTCCACGCCATCTCGGCACTCCCCCGCGGCACCGCCATGCCCTGGATCCCGCACGCCCCGCCGAGGGCTGCCGGGCTCGTGTCCGTACGCCTCCGTGAGCGCGTACGGGGTCCAGGGTGTGCTCGGTGCTGCCCGAAACCCCCGAAGGGGGTCCTCCCATGACCACGCTGGGCAAGCCCGCCGCACCGAAGACCAAGCAGCCCAACCTCGAGCGCCAGGCGCTGGTGTTCACCATCAGCCTCTACCTGTTCATCTGCATCGGGCTCCTGGTCGTGCACTACGCGGCGCCGGAGCCGCCGCCCGAGACGGGCAGCAGCTCCTCGACCTCCCCGTACAACCCCTGACCGGCGCGACCGGCAACGACGCAGGAACGCACCACCAGAGAAGGAACACCCCATGACGCAGAACACGGTTGCGGCCGTCTTCGACCCCGAACGCCTCAACGACCGCTGGATCCAGGTGGCGACGGACGACCGCTCCGCCCTCGACCGGGCCGCCAAGGCCACCGGCGTGGACTTCGACAGCGCGCGCGACCGCGCCTGGGAGACGGACGACTTCGTCTACCTGCCGATCGTGGTCAACATCCGCAGCGGCGGTACGATCCGCCGCGAGCGGCTGGTCTTCGCGCTCGGCGAGGACGTGCTCGTCACGCTCCAGCCCTCCACCCCCTTCGCACCGTTCGACAAGGCCCTGGCGCGGCTGCGGCGCCTCCCGCACCTCGCCGAGAGCGCCCACGGCGTGATGTACGCCCTGCTGTACGCCCTCAACGAGGCGCAGGAGCGCGTCATCCACCACGCCTCCGACGTGCTGGAGCGCATGAGCGACGACATCGAGCTCGCCACCCAGGGTTACGACGAGCGCGGCGCGGACATCGGCGTCAGCAACATGCAGGGCACCATCCGGCAGATGAACGCGGCCGAGGAGGTCGTCTCCCGCTCGCAGGAGTCACAGCTGATGCTGGCCCGCGCGGCGCGGCACCTGAGGGCCGAGGCCGAGGCGTCCCACCCGCGGATCGCCCCGCTGATCGACGTCCTGGTGGCGGACATCAACGGTGTGAAGGACCACGCCAGTTACGAGCACGACAAGGTGCGCTTCCTACAGCAGTCGATCATGACGTCGCTGGACGTGAAGCAGAACCAGATCGTCAAGGTGTTCACCATCATCACGGCGGTGTTCCTGCCGCCGACGCTGATCGCCACGTTCTACGGCATGAACTTCACCAACATGCCCGAACTCTCCTGGCAGCACGGCTTCTTGTTCACCACCGTACTGACCTTCATCACCGCGCTCATCCCGCTGTGGTACATCCGGCGCCGCGGATGGCTGCGCTGAAGCCCGCCCCACCCGCGCGGCACCGGCCGTCCCCCGGCCGGTGCCGCGCTCCCCTCACTCCCCCGAACCGACGCGCCACCGGGAGGTGCCGCCCATGCAGACCACGCTGAGCACCATCGACTTCGCCACCCGCCTCGTCACGGGAATAGGCTGCGGCGCCCTGATCGGCGTGGAGCGCCAGTGGCGCGCCCGCATGGCCGGTCTCCGCACCAACGCCCTGGTGGCCGCGGGCGCCACCCTGTTCGTCCTCTACAGCGACGTCGTGGGCGACCCCAACAGCCCCACCCGTGTGGCCTCCTACGTGGTCTCCGGCGTCGGCTTCCTCGGCGCGGGCGTCATCATGCGCGACGGGGCCAACGTCCGCGGCCTCAACACCGCCGCCACGCTGTGGTGTTCGGCGGCGGCCGGCGTCCTGTCGGCCTCGGGCCGGATCCCGCTGGCGCTGATCGGGACCCTCGCCGTGGTCGCGATCCACCTGGTGCTGCGTCCGGCGAGCCGGCTCATCGACCGTGCTCCGCAGGGCGACGACGACACCGGGACGACGGTGAACCTGCACCTGTCCTGCGACCGCCGGGCCGAGGCGCACATCCGCGCCCTGCTGATCCAGGTCCTCAGCGGCACCACGGCGCAGCTCTCGGGCCTGCGGCTGCGCCGCGTCGACGACGACACCACCACGCTCAAGGCGGTCCTGGCGCTGGGCGCGGACCCCAATCCGGTGATGGACGCGGTGATCGGACGGCTGTCCCTGGAGCCCGGCATCAGCGACCTGCACTGGCACCGCACGGACCAGGAGGAGCAGCCGGCTCCCGGCAGGGACGCACTGGTGTGAGGCGCGGGTGACCGTCCGTGCGCACCCCGTGCGTACGGGGAAACGCGCGTGCGCACGGGCGATCACCCGTGTCACGATGAGCCGGAGAGCGAGGTCCCGTGGACGAGTCGAAGCGGTTGCGCACGGCCCTGGTGAGCTGGGCGGCCGGTGGTCCCGGCGCCGGGGAGGCGGCCCGGGAGGCCGGCCTGCTGGCCCGGGAGGGCGTGCGGACGGTGGTGCTCGTCGAGGGCGCCAGCGACCGGGCCGCCCTGGAGGCGCTGGCCGCACGCCGCGGACGCGACCTGGAGGGCGAGGGCGTCGTGGTGGTCCCGCTCGGCGGGGCGACCAGCATCGGGCGCTTCCTCGACGTGTGCGGGCCGCCCGGCCTGGACCTGCCGCTCGCGGGCCTGTGCGACGTGGGCGAGGAGCGGCACTTCCGGCGCCACCTGGAGCGCGTGGGGCTGGGCACCGGCCTGACCAGGGAGGGCCTGGAGGCGCTCGGGTTCTTCGTGTGCGACGCGGACCTGGAGGACGAGCTGATCCGCGCGCTGGGCAACGACGGCGTGGAGCGGGTCATCGAGGACCAGGGCGAGGGCCGCGCCTACCAGACGTTCCGCAACCAGCCGGTCCAGCGGGAGTGGTCGGTGGACCGGCGGCTGCGGCGGTTCATGGGCACGCACAGCGGCCGCAAGGCGCAGTACGCGCGGGCCCTGGTGGAGCGCCTGGAGGCGGACCGGGTGCCGGAGCCGCTGGTGCGGCTGCTCGACCGGGTGGGGCGGCGGGCCGTCCCCGCCCCGGAGGGCTGAGCCGGGGCCGCCCCGGCCCTCTCACTTGCGCCAGAAGAGGTGGTGCGTGACGCCGCTCGGGCTGGGCACCACGTCCAGGTGGTAGCGGTCGCGCAGGTCGTCCGGCGAGTCCCACAGCCGCAGCCCGGTCCCGGTCTTGATCGGGGACACGGCGACGTGCAGCGTGTCGACCAGCCCGGCGTCGAGGTACTGCCGTACGGTGCTCACCCCGCCGCCGAGCCGTACGTCCTTGCCGTCCGCGGCCTCCTTGGCCCGGGCCAGGACGTCCGCCGGTTCGCCCGACACGAAGTGGAACGTGGTGTCGGAGAGGGTGATCGAGGGCCGCGGGTGGTGGGTCAGCACGAACACCGGGGTGTGGAAGGGCGGTTCGTCGCCCCACCAGCCCTTCCACTCGTGGTCCTGCCACGGACCGCGCTGGTGGCCGAACTTGTTGCGGCCCATGATCTCGGCGCCGATGTTGTGGGAGAAGTCCCGGATCAAGTGGTCGTCGAGGCCCCGGCTGCCTCCCCCGTCGGTGCGGCCGGGCCAGCCGGCGGTGGCGAAGGCCCAGGCGAAGATCCGCTGGGGGTCGAAGGCGCTGCCGAACGGGCGCTCCAGGGTCTGGTCCTCGCTGGAGCCGAAGCCGTCGGCGGAGACGTTGAAGTTCTGCACCTTGAGTAGCTGGGGCACTGCTCCTCCTGTGGGTCGGTGACGCAGGGGAGACTTCCCGGCCGCCGGGAACTCATCGCGCTCCGGCCACGGTTTCACCCGTCCACCCCGCCGGTACGGGCCGGGGCGCGCGCGGCGCCGTGGAGCCGGGTCCGGTTCAGGGGCGGACGACGTAGGTCGGCGGGGCGAGGACGGTGGTGTCGCGGGTGCCCTGGCCGCCCGCGTACTCGTGGACCGCGGCGGCGGTGCGTCCGGGGAATCCGCGGCAACCACGCGCTTGCGACCGGACGCCGCCCGGCGGGCCGTCCACCGCCCCTACGTCTGCCGCACCAGGTCGATCGCGCGGCCGAGGGTGTCGAGCCGGGCCTCCAGCGTCTCCCCCGCCGGGTAGAGGCGCACCGTGTCGACCCCGGCGTCGCGCCACACCCGCAGCCTGGCCCGCACCATGTCCTCCGTGCCGATCAGCGTGGTGGCCAGCACCATCTCGTCCGTGACCAGGTCCGCGGCGCCGTCGCGGTCGCCGGACTGCCAGCGCTCGCGGACCGCGGCGGCGACCTCGGCCCAGCCCTGCCTGCTGTAGGCCTGGTTGTAGAAGTTGGTCGAGGCGGAGCCCATGCCGCCGAGGCTGAAGGCGAGTTCCTTCTTGCGACTCGCGACGATCGTGCGCAGCGCCTCCTCGTCCTCGGCGAAATCGACCTCGGCGCCCTGGCAGACATCCAGGTCCGCGCGGGTGCGGCCGGCCGCGGCGAGGCCCGCGTCCAGGTGGTCGAAGTAGGCCGTACGGGAGCCTTCGGGCACGAAGCTGGTGCCCAGCCAGCCGTCGGCGACCTCGCCGGTCAGGTGCAGCATCTTGGGCGACAACGTGGCGAGGTAGATGGGGAGTTCGTACTCGGAGCGCATCGACAGGCGCATCGGGCGCGCGTCGCCGCCGGGCAGCGGGAGCGTGAACTCCTTCCCCTCGTACGCGATCTTCTCGCCGCTCGCGGCCAGCCGCACGATCTCCACCGTCTCGCGCATGCGGGTCAGCGGACGGGCGAAGGGCACTCCGTGCAGGCCCTCGATGACCTGCGGCCCGGAGGGTCCGAGACCCAGCAGGAAGCGGCCCTCGGAGATCTGGGAGAGGGTGAGGGCCGCGCGGGCGATGGCGGCGGGGGTGCGGGTGGCGAGCTGGATGATGCCGGAGCCGAGCAGCAGGCGCTCGGTGCGCGCGGCCAGGAAGCCCAGCGGGGAGGGCGCTTCGGAGCCCCAGGCCTCCGCGACCCAGCAGATGTCCAGGCCCAGCTTCTCGGCCTCGGTCACGAAGTCGACCGTCTCGCGCCAGTCGCCGCCGGACGCCTCGATGGTGGTCGCGGTGCGCATCAGCGGGCGGTCCCCTCGGCGAGTTCCCCCAGGGCGCCGAGCGTGAGGCCCATGTTGTGCTCGAACTCCCTGAGCCGCACGAAGACGATCTTCTGCTCCTTGTCCGGCATCCGCTCGATGGCGGTGGAGAGCCCGGAGGGTCCGGGGCCCAGCTGCACCCACTGGGTCAGTTCCGTGGTGCCGTCCGGCTGCTCCTCGATGGTGAACCGCCATACGGCGGCGGGCCGTTCGAGGTCCGAGACCGCCCAGGCGAACACCCGCGGCTCGGCGCACTCGATCACGTACGAGACCGTCTCCCACTCCCCCAGCGCGTCATGCTTGCTGCGCCCGACGAAGCTCGCCCCGACCGCGGGCCCCTCGGCGCCGCCGCGCCACTCGACGGACTGGAGCTCCCCGCTGGTGCGGGGCATCAGGGCGATGTCGGTGACCAGTTCCCAGACCCGGTGCGGCGAGGCGCGGATGCTGCGCCGCACCTCGACGGTCGGGGTGTCCGCGTACCGTGCGCCCGTCCACTCCATCGTGGTCCCACCTCTCTGCACTGCCCGGCGACCAAGGTCCTGAACACGAGAGTTTCGTAAATGGACTCACCACGTCAAGGGGGCTCGTACGAGGGGCACCTGAAGGGCCGTCAGCCGGGGACGGCAAACCCGCTCGCGGTGGCGGCCGTTCCGTAGTAGTGATGGGGGTCCGCGTCCCCGGGGCCCGCGCTCCCGGGGCTCCGTACCCCTCCTCCCGCACCGGAGTCGTCCGTGACCGTCCGCCGTGTCGTCCCCAACGTCCAGACCGAAGCCGTCGGCGAGAGCCGGGAGTTCTACGGCCTGCTCGGCTTCGAGCCCGTGATGGACCACGGCTGGATCACCACGCTCGCCTCGCCCTCGCACCCCGCCGCGCAGATCAGCGTCATGGGCGAGGACGCGACGGCGCCGGTGGCGCCCGACATGAGCGTGGAGGTGGACGACGTGGACGCCGTGTACGCGGCGGTGCGCGCCACGGGGGCGGAGATCGTCCACCCGCTCCAGGACGAGGAGTGGGGCGTGCGCAGGTTCTTCGTGCGGGACCCCAGCGGCCGCGTGGTGAACGTGCTCAGCCATAATCCCGCCTCATGAACGACGTGAACGGGACGGACACGCGCCTCACGGCCGGGGCCACGGGCTCCGCGCCCGCCCTGGAGCTGCGCCCCTGGGGCCCCGCCGACCTGGAGGACCTCCTCGTGGCGGCGCACGACGAGGAGATCCACCGCTGGACCAGGTTCGCCGTGCGCGACCGGGCCGGGGCGGTGGAGTGGATCGAGGAGCAGCGGGCCGGCCGCCGCGCCGGCGACCGGTTCGCCTTCTCCGTACGGGAGTCCGTACCGGAGCCGAGCGGCAGCGGGTCGCCCGGTCCGCTGCTCGGCCACGTGGTCGTCAAGGGCCTCGCCCCGGCGTCCGCGACCGGTGAGGTCGGCTACTGGACGCTCTCGGCCGCCCGGGGCCGCGGCGTCGCGTCGCGCGCCCTGGACGCCGTGTCGGCCTGGGCGTTCGACGCGTTCGCGGACCGCGGGCTCGTACGGCTCCGGCTGTTCCACCGGCGGGACAACGACGCGTCCTGCCGGGTCGCGGTGAAGGGCGGCTACGCCCAGATGTCCGAGGTGCCCGCCGCCCCGCCGGAGCACCCGCTGCCGGGGCACCTGCACCTGCGGTCGCGGGACTGAGCCCGGCTCAGCCGGAGTCGGCGGAGCCCCTGCGCACCGAGACGAGCGGCAGCAGCTTGCGGCCCGCGTGGAACTCCCTTCCGGTGCGCAGGTCGTAGACCTGCCGGTACATCGGCGAGGTCACCACCGGCACACCGTCCCGGTCGCCCAGGATGCCGTTGGCCATCACGGGCGCGCCGGAGACGGGATCGGTGTCGTCCATCGCGTACACGCGTCCGTCGCGGGTCTTGAACATCGCGGTCCGGCGCCCGTCGGGCAGCACCACCGCCCGGCCGCGCCCCGGCTCCAGGCGCTCCTCGGCGCCCTCGAACTCCAGGGCTCCGAAGCGGTCGAGGGCGGCCGGGTCGTCGAGCACCGCCCGCCACTCGTCGCGGTAGGCCGCCACGTGCCGCTCCATCTGGGCCTCCAGCTCGGCGCACAGCCCGAGCGAGTCCTCGACGAGGACCTCGCGCAGGTGGCCGACACCGCCGTCCAGGCGCTCGATCCAGGTTGAGGTGCGGTGCAGCCGCTCGGCAGTGCGCACGTAGTACATCAGGTAGCGGTCGACCAGCCGGACGAGCTCCCCGGTCGTGAGGTTCCTGGCGAGCAGGTCGCCCTGGCGCGGGCGGGAGCCGCCGTTGCCGCCCACGTACAGGTTCCAGCCGCCCGCCACGGCGATGACACCGATGTCCTTGCTGCGCGCCTCGGCGCACTCCCGCAGGCACCCGGCGACGCCGCCCTTGAGCTTGTGCGGCGCGCGCAGGCCCCGGTAGCGCAGCTCCAGGTCGACGGCGAGGGCCATGGTGTCGCCCTGGCCGAAGCGGCAGAAGCGCGAGCCGACGCAGGACTTCACGGTGCGCAGCGACTTGCCGTACGCGTGCCCCGACTCGAAGCCCGCGTCGACCAGCCGGCGCCAGATGGCGGGGAGTTGCTCGGCCCGGGCGCCGAACAGGTCGACCCGCTGGCCACCGGTGATCTTGGAGAAGAGCCCGAAGTCCCGTGCCACCTCGCCCAGGACGATGAGCCGCTGCGCGTCGATCACTCCTCCGGGCACCCGCGGTACCACCGAATAGGTGCCGTCCTTCTGGAGGTTGGCGAGGAAGAGGTCGTTGGAGTCCTGCAGGGAGGCCTGTTCGCCGTCGAGGACGTGGGAAAGGCCCAACTCCGGTGCCAGGGTGGCCAGTACGTTGGCGACGACCGGCTTGCACACGGCGCAGCCCTCGCCCCTGCCGTGCCGGTCGAGGAGTTCGCCGAAGGACCGGATGCGCTCGTCGCGCACCAGGGCGTAGACCTCGGGCCGCGACAGGTCGAAGTGCTCGCACAGCGGGCGGCGCCGGGGCGGCCCGTCCGTGCGCGTCGCCGCTTCCAGGACGGCCTCCAGAGTGGGCACGCAGCCGCCGCAACTGGCGCCGGCGCGGGTGTGCCGCTTGATGCCGTCGACGTCGGTGAGACCGTGCTCCGCGACGGCTGCGGTGACCTGCGCCTTGGTGACGTCGTGGCAGCCGCACACGACGGCCTCGCCGGGGAGGTCGCCCGCGGTGGGCGCGGCGCCGCTCGCGGTGGGGGCGAGGTAGGCGGCGGGCGAGGTCGGCAGGGCGGCGCCGACGTAGGGGTGGAGGATGCCGTGCGCGGCGGTGTCGCCGACCAGGACGCCCCCGAGGAGGATCCCGTCCCTGCCCAGGAGCAGCTTCTTGTGCACGCCCTCGTCGGCGTCGGTGTACGTCATGGCGACCGCGCCGCCCGCCCGGTCGGCGAACGGGTCGCCGAAGGAGGCCACTTCGACGCCGACCAGCTTCAGCCGGGTGGAGGTGTCGGCGCCGGTGAACGGCCGGGGGTCGGCCGCCCCCGCCAGGACCGCCGCCGCGGTCTCCGCCATCCGGTACCCGGGCGCGATCAGCCCGTGCACCACGCCGTCGGCGCCCGCGGCACACTCCCCCACCGCGTACACCGCGGGGTCGGAGGTGCGGCAGTACTCGTCCACCGCGACGCCGCCGCGCCCGGCGAGGCGCAGCCCGGCCGCGCGGGCCAGTTCGTCGCGGGGCCGGATCCCGGCCGCGTACACCACCAGGTCCGTCCCGAGGCGGCGGCCGTCAGCGAGCTCCACGGCGCTCGCCCGCCCCCCGTCACCGGTCACCACGCGGCGCACGCCGGTCCCGGTGTGCACGGCCACGCCCCTGGCCGCGAGGGTGGCGCGCAGCACCTCGGCGCCCTCCTCGTCGAGCTGGCGCGGCATCAGCCGGGGCCCGGCCTCCACGACGTGCGCGGCGAGGCCGAGGGTGCGCAGGGCGCCCGCGGCCTCCAGGCCGAGGAGCCCGCCGCCGACGACCAGGCCGGTGGCGCGCCCCTCGGCGTAGCGCGTCAGCGCGCTGACGTCGTCGAGGGTGCGGTACGTGAAGCAGCCCGCGGCGTCCGCCCCGGCGACCGGCGGTACGAGTGGCGCGGAGCCGGTGGCCAGGACCAGGGCGTCGTAGCGCAGGGTGCGGCCGCGGGCGGTGCGCACGGTGCGGGCGGCGGTGTCGACCTCCTCGGCGGGCTCGTCGAGGAGCACCCGCACGCCGTGCCGCTCGGGGAAGTCGCCCGCGCCGAGCCGGAGGGTGTCGGCTCCCGCGCCGGCGAGCACGGTGGAGAGGTTGACCCGGTCGTAGGCGGGGACGGGCTCCTCGGCCAGGACGGTGGCCCGCCAGCCGCCTTCGCCCAGGGCGCCGTGGCCGGCGAGGGCCTCCAACAGGTGCTGGCCGACCATGCCGTGGCCGACGAGGACCAGTTCACGGACCGGGGTGCGCGCCATTCGTGCCTCCATCGTGGCGCCGCGGCCGCGGCGCGCCATCTGCCCGACGCTAGGACCGCGCGGGGCACGAGGAGGACGGCAAAGGTCCCCGGTGGCCGGGACCAAGGTCGGCGGGCGCACGGGACGGGAGGACAGGACGGGGAAGACGGGACGCACAGGGCGGGCGCACGCGTGTGGACGTCCCGTGTGTGAAAGTCCTGTGCCCGGACGTGTGCGCGGGGGCTGTCCGGGAAATCACGCCATAGCCGGTGACTGCTCCACCTGCCGCGGTGATCCCACGCCGACTGGGGTCACCCGTGAGCAGCCACCGGTCATGGACTCCCATGGCATCCGCATTCCTCCCGCGCTCGCGGTCGCCATGGTCGAGAGGGCCGGCCGTAATGCGGAGGGGAACCCACTGCGGCCGGACTCTCTCCCGACAGCATCCTCCCTGGTGTGGGGAATTGCACTACCCCTGCGCACTCAGAGTTGCCCGGAAAGCGGAACCCCGATTTCACTGGTGTCGAGGGTGCGGGTGTGGCGCGGGTGACCACGGACCGTCACGGCGAGGCCACCATTGGTGCGGCGGTCCGAAAAAGGGCATGTGCCGGGGGCAAGCCGACCGGACGCGGCGCACCGCGGGCCCCTTCCGTCCGCTTCCGTCCGCGCGGGGCAGGATCCGGTTGCGGTGACCGGTCGGCATGCCGCGCCGATTCCGGGCGTCCGTCGTGTCACCATCCGATACACACATCGAGCGACTCGATCCATTCCCGGCAGAAAGGCGGACGGCGTTGGGGAGCAAGGAACGGGGTCCTGGGCGGCACTACGAGTGCCGCGGGTGCGGACAGCCGCTGTACGCCACCCACACCCACCAGGAGGACAGTCCCGTACGGGACTGGGAGATCGACCACCAGCACCCGCCGAGCGCCTGTCCGCTGGAGCGGCTGCTCCCGCTGACCGGCTCCGCCGACCAGGCCGTGCACCTCCCGCAGGCCCCACACCTCCTGCTCCCGCTGCCGCACTGACGGGATCCGGACCCCGCCGCGCCCGACCGCCGACGCGACCGGGCGCGGCTACGTGCCGGGACGGCCGCGACGCGGGTGCTGCGGCGCCCGGTCGGCGCGCGTCGCGGCGGAGGTACTCGCGGGCCGACATGCCGTACGCGGCACGGAAGGAGCGACTGAAGTCGGCCGCGTGCTCGAAGCGGACCGCGGGATCAGTCCGCCTCCGAAGCGGGCACGGCCGTGCGCCGGGCGACGGGAGGCGCCTCGAAGCGCTCCGCGTCCGGCGGCCCCGGCGGCACGCGCGGGGACTGGACGAGGACCAGGGCGATGTCGTCGCGCCCCCGGGTGCGCCGGATGTGCAGCGCCACGGTCTCCATGACCATGTCCAGGCAGGCCCCCAGGCGCGGCCCCCGGCACAGCTCCGCGATGCGCCCGAGGTCCGGCATCACGCCCGCCCGGTCGCGCGCCTCGGCGAGCCCGTCCGTGTAGAACAGCAGCCGGTCCCCCGGCGCGAGGTCCACGTCCTGCACGAAGGGGGCGGGGGCGAGGCCGATGGGCGTGGTCGCCTCGGGCGGGTCGAGCAGCACCATGTCGCCCGCCCCGCCGCGCAGGTGCAGGGGCGCGTGGTGGCCGCAGTTGGCCAGCCGCACGTGGTCGGCCCTGACCTCGGCGACGACGGCCGTCACGAAGTCCTCCGGGCCCAGGTCGCGCGCCAGCCGGGTGTCCATCTCGCGCACCACGTCCAGCAGGCCGGGCTGGGTGTAGGCCGCGTCGCGGAAGTGGCCGATGGCCGCCGCCGCCAGGTGCACGGCGGGCAGGCCCTTGCCCCGGACGTCGCCGATGAGCAGCCGCAGGCCGGTGGGCGTGTGGGCGAAGGCGTAGAGGTCGCCGCCGATGCGGGCGTCCTCGGCGGCCGAGCGGTAACGGGCGCTGACCTCCAGGCCGCCGATCTCGAAGTCGCTCGGCCGGATGACGGCCTGCTGCGCGGCCCAGGCGACCCGCTCCAACTGCCGCCGGTGGCGCGCGGACTGGTGGGCGACCCAGGTGGCGTACCCGGACGCGGCGGCCAGGACGATGAGGCGGAGCACGCTCTCGCCCCGGGTCAGGGAGTGCTCGACGGCGCTGATGGCCACGGCCAGCAGGAACGTTACCCCGGACACGGCGGCGGTGGTCCTGCCGTCGCGCCGGGTGGAGGCGAGCAGCGGACAGACGAGGAGGAGTCCGACCAGGCTGACGTCGGGCCCGAGGGCCAGGTCCGCGCCGAACGTGCCGAACGCCATCAGTACGGTGAGCCAGAGCCATGCGACGGCTGATCTCTCGGGCATCCGCCCTCTCCCCTCGACGTGCGGCGGGTCTCTCGCGGAGCGTCGGCCACCGGATCCCGGTCCGGCTACGGTGCGTAGCCGATGGGGGATGGGTGGCGCGACGCGGCACGTGAACGCGGCCCGGCGCCAACCAGCCGACACTAGTGGCGCGTTGGGGGTATACCCGCTGGTGCCCGGCCCGAACGCATTCCGAACGGCGGGATCGCGCCACGCTCGGACCACAGTTCGAGCGCCGTGCGAATCGCACGCACCCCGCGCGACCGGGCACGCAGAGTAGCGGCCTTCGATCACGGCTCTGGCGAGGGCGATCCCGGCGGCCATCGCCGCATGATCAACACGTTTACCGCAGATTGCAGTTGATCTCATAGGCGTTGAACGGGCTTGCACACAGGGCCAGTTGATTCGTAGGGATGACAACCGGTCGGCCAGTGGGCGGCGATGAGTTCCGGCCGGGCGGGGAGTCCACCCTCCCGACCGCCGTACGCGACCGGCGTACGGCTTCGACACTCCACGGAGGACACATGACGACCCATCCGGAACACGCGCCCGTCGGCCGCCCGGCCGTCGTGGACCCGGACGCCTGGCAGGCGGCCCGCGACGAGCTGCTGGCCCGGGAGAAGGCCCACACCCGCGAGGGCGACGCCATCGCGGCGGCCCGCAGGAGGCTGCCGATGGTGGAGTTCGACGGCACGGTCGAGGTCGTCGGCGCGGATGGCCCGGTTCCGTTCGCCGACCTGTTCCAGGGGCGCGACGAACTCGCCGTCTACAAGCACATGTGGTGGGACGGGGCGCCGCACCAGGGCCAGTGCGAGGGCTGCACCCGCGCGGCCTGGCACCTGCGGGACGCCTCCTACCTCAACGCCCGGGGCGTCTCCTTCGCGGTGCTGACCACGGGCCGCTGGGAGGAGGTGGCGGCCTACACGGCGTTCATGGGGTACACCCAGCCCTGGTACTCGGTGCGCGGCGTGGACGGGCCCGCGGGCGGGGACATGGGGTACCTCACGTGCTACCTGCGCGAGGGTGACCGCACGTTCCTGACCTACTCCACGACGGGGCGCGGCAACGAGCGGGTCGACGCGGCGCTGGGGCTGCTCGACATGACCCCGTACGGGCGCGGCGAGGCATGGGAGGACAACCCGGAGGGCTGGCCCAAGGGCGGGAACCCGTGCTGGTCCTGGCGTACGGACGCGCACGGCGAGGCGACCTGGGGCCCGACCAGCCGGCCCGTGCCGCAGTGGACGCGGCCGGGCGCGACGCCGGTGGAGACGCTGGGCAGGAACGGGCACTGCCACTGAGGCGGCCCGGTCCGGCGACGCGCCTTCGCGTGCCGCACCTCCACCTACCGGGCCATCGCACCTTCACGTACTGGGACGTTCGACACTCTTGTCGAGACACGCAGGGGTAACGCGTGTAACCTGAACGCATTGCCGGCCGGGGGGCCGGCGGGACGGGGCGAGGGACGCGATGGGCGAAGGATCGGCCGCACCGACAGCCGTCACCAGCAGCGACGTGGCACGGCTGGCGGGGGTGTCCCGGGCGACCGTCTCCTTCGTCCTCAACAACAAACAGGCGCACCGCATCACCGCGACCACCCGCGCCAAGGTGCTGGCCGCGGCCCAGGAACTGGGCTACGTCCCGCACGCCGCCGCCCGCGCGCTGCGGGCGGGACGCAGCAACCTCGTACTGATCCCGGCGTCCGTGTCGGCGGCCGGGCAGCTGGTGAGCGCCTGGGTCGACGCGTTGCAGAGCGCGCTCTACGCACACGGCTACACCACCGTCCTGCACGGCGCCCGCGACACCGACGCGGTGGCCGCCGCCCGCGCCTGGGCGGAGTTCCGCCCGGCCGCGGTGCTGACGCTGGGCGGCGAGGCGCTGACCGAGGCCGCCGCCGGCGTCCTGACGAGGGCCGGGGTGCGGGGCGTCCTCGTCCTCGGCTCCCGCCCGGTCAAGGGCGTGCACACCGTCGGCTTCGACCACGGGCTCGTCGGTGCGCTCGCCGTCCGGCACCTGGTCGGGCGCGGACGCACCCGGATCGGCGTGGTCATGCCGCGCGAGCGCGGCCTCGCCACCTTCGCCGTGCCGCGCCTGGCGGGCGCGCGGGCGGAGGCGGCGGGGGCCGCGACGGTGACTCCGGTGGAGATGTCCTACACCGACCGGTCCGCCTCCGAACTGGCCAAGCGCTGGGCCGAATCGGAGCTGGACGCGGTGTTCGCGTACAACGACGAGTACGCGACGCTGCTGCTGCACGCCCTGCGCAACGAGGGTTTCGCGGTGCCCGACGACGTGGCCGTGGTGGGCGCCGACGACCTGGTCGGCACGACGCTGCTCCAGCCGCCGCTGACCACGGTCCGGCTGGGCCTGCCGGCACCCGCGGTGGTGGCCGACGCACTGCACGAACTGATCGACCAGGGCACGGCTCCCGTCATCCCGGGGATCGAGCCGGTGCTAGTGGCCCGGGGGTCGTCCTGAGCCGGGGCGGGCTCAGTTCACGCGACGCGCCAGGCGCGCCCGGCGTGCCTCGGCCTCCCGGGCCAGCTGCGGGGCGAAGACCCACCACAGCAGTACGGTGACGCCCGCGCCGGCCGTCGCGCCGGCCAGGGTGTCGCTGATCCAGTGCGCGTGCAGCCAGGTGCGGCTCCACATCATGGCCGCGACCAGGACGCCGGTGGCGATCCACCACGGGCGGCGCCGGGCGGCGGGCACGAAGACCACGCCCGCGGCGATCGCGAGCACGGCCATCGCGGCGGCGTGCCCCGAGGGGAACGAGCCGTGGTCGACGTGCACCAGGGGGTTGGCCGGGCGCGGCCGGTCGAAGAAGTGCTTGAGGGCCTGCGGCACCAGGATGTTGCCCACGACGTACGCGGTGAACACGAAGGCCGACGAGCGCCAGCGGCGCATGGCCGCGAGCACGACGATTATCAGGACCGGGACGACGATCCCGTTGGGACCGCCGAACCAGTTCAGGGCGGAGGCCACGGCGGAGTACGCGCCGTCGTGCGGGCCGCCCATCCAGCGCAGCCAGGTCTCGTCGGCGCCCTGGAAGAAGGGGCGCGCCGGGTCGGCGAGCACGGCGGCGGCGAGCGTCGCGGTGACCAGGAGGAAGACGCCGCCCACGGCGGCGGTCCTGGAGGGGGCGCGCCGTCCGGCGGCCCGGGCGGGCAGTCCGGCGGCGGGGGGCGGAGCCGCTGCGGGCAGGCCGGCGGCGGGGGTGCTGTTCATGAGGTACCTCTCGGGAACGGAACGCGCCGTGCGGGGCGCGGTGCCGAAACGGGGACGGTCACGTGGGCCGCGAGGGCCGGGGGCGGGGCGCCGGGGACCGGAGGTGGCGGGGGCGGCCGAGCCGGGGGCGTGAGAGGCCGCGGATCGCGCGGCGGACCTCATGCGGGTCGTGGTGAGGGCCGTGATGCCGGTCGTACGACGGCGGCACGCGCGGCGCCGGGAGGCGTCGGGTGCTCTGCCGGTAGGCCCGGTGGGCCTGTCGTCCGGATCAGGCCGGGTGTGGGCCCGGCCCGGGCCGTCTTGCACAGAGGCGGCCCGGGCCGGGGGTCGTAGGGACCCGTCAGGCGGTCGGGTGGCGGGGGCCTGAGGGATCGTCAGGCGGGTCAGGGGACGCGGTTCGGAGGAACCGTCAGGCGGTCAGGTGGCGGGCCAGGAAGGCGACGCTCTCCGAGACGATCTCCTTGATGTCCGGGGAGCCGAGGAAGATGTGCTCGGCGGCCTCGACCGGCTGCAGGGTGACCTCGCCGCCGGCCCCCTTGAGGGCGTCGGCCAGCAACTCGCTCTGGTGGTACGGGACGACGCTGTCGACGGTGCCGTGCACGAGGAGGAACGGCGGGGGCACCGCCGGGCCCACGTACGTCAGCGGACTCGCCGCGCGGGCGAGTCCGGCGCGCTCGTCCTGCGTACCGCCGAGCAGCGAGACGACCGGGTCGGGGTAGCCGCTGTCCACCGGCATGGCCGGGATGACGTGGGTCAGCAGCAGGCCGAGGTCCGCCGGGCCGTACCAGTCGACGACCGCGCGCACCGAGCTGTCGCCGTCGGGAACGCCGCAGGAGCCTTCCAGCTCCGGGTCCGTCCCGGCGCCCAACAGGCCCGCCAGGGCGGCGAGGTGGCCGCCCGCGGACTCGCCCCAGACGCCGATGCGGTCCGGGTCGACGCCGAGCTCGGCGGCGAAGCGGCGGACGTAGCGGACGGCCGCCTTCACGTCGTGCAGCTGAGCCGGGAACGGCGCCTCCAGGCTGTGCCGGTAGTCGATGCTGACCACGGCGAGCCCGGCTTCGAGGACGGTGCCGTAGAGCAGCTCGACCGGTACGGTCGGCGGCGGGTAGCGCCGGTCGCCCTCCAGCCAGCCGCCCCCGTGGATCCACACGACGACGGGCACCGGCCCGTCGGCGGCCGGAACGCGTACGTCGAGCTGGCGCGGGCGGTAGCCCGGGGTGCACGCGTAGGTCAGCGCGTCGTGTGCGCGCACTCCGTCCGGCCCGACGACCGCCGCGTGGGGCGCGAGGAAGGCCGGCGGGGGCCAGCCCGTGTCGAGCCCGGCGGCCGCCTGTGCCTCGGGGCCGGTCGAAGATGTGTCCGTCATGTCCGCCTCTTTCTGTGCGTGCGCCCGCGGACGGGCACACCGCGTGGACCGGGTGGCGCCCTCGGGCTCCCCCGGGGTCCTGCCGGGGGTCCTGGGGGTGCCGGTGCTCCGGGGTTCGTCCGGAGCGCCTGGTTCTCACACGGGGCCGAAACTTTGTGGTTACACGTGTAACACAGGGGACGGGGTCGCGTAAACGGCTGCGCGCGGATCGGTACGGACCAGATCGCGGGACGCGGGTGTGCGCGGCCCGTTCGACGTCGTCGGGTTCCGCCGCGTACGCCCCCGGAGAGCCGGCGCCCTGGCGGGCCGGGCCCACCGCCGTGCGCCCGGGCACGGGCCCCGCACCCTCCCGCGCCCCCGGCCGCTCCAGCGCGCCCTGAGCCCCGGTGCGTACCCTCGTCACGACCGGTGGACCGACCGGCGCGCGCGGTGTGCGACGAGCGCCTCCCGTCACCATGAAGTGCGCCGATCCACGACGAGACGTACGGTGGCTACGCACCTCGGCCGGGTACACCGGAGCAGGCCGAACCAGAATGCCGCCCGGAACGTGTACAAGGGCAGCTCCCGACACTCCCCGCACTGTCCGGTCGGCGTCACATGTGCGATCGGCCGGACACCGCGGGCGCTCCCGATCTACGCTGCTCCCCTGCGCGCTCGCCCACCCACTCGGCGCCTGCCCAGGGGGACGGTGAACCCAGCTGCGCCCGCCAGCGCAGGACGGCCGCGACGCCACGTGCGCACGGCCGCTGTCGCACGACGGAAGCGGCACGGAACCCGACCCATGACGAGCACCGCGACGCGGGCCACGCCCCGAGCGCCGAGAGGACGAACCATGACCACGAACCAGCGACGCACACCGGCCAGAGTGCCCGCGCCCACCACCACCGGGCCCTCGCGCCGCCCCCTCCTCAAGGACCTCCGCGTGGACACCCCCGCGCAGCGCGAGCGCCTCGCCCGGCTGCTCGCGCCCGGTGCCGCGGACCGCCTCGGGGAGCAGCCCGCCCGGTTCAACTCGGCGCTCTGAAAGGCCACTCCGCACGGCTGGGGCCGCCCCGGCCCCAGCCGTCACGCCGAGCGGCCACCCGTGAGCGGGAGGCTTCCGAAGTCCGCCGGGCTCGGCGGCGGCAGTGCCCCGCGCCGCGGCCCCGCCCGGAAGCCCTCGAGCAGGTACGCCACCAGGCGGCGTGACGCGGCGCGGTCCCCGGGCAGCGCCGTGACCAGGCCGCCGTGCGCGACCAGCACGACCAGCAGGTCGGAGGCGTGGAAGTCGGGGCGCAGCGCGCCCGCCGCCTGGGCCCTGCGGACCAGCCCCGTGAAGGCGCGCTCCGCCCCGGCGCGCGCCTGCGCGTGCTCCCTCGCCTCGTCGGGGAAGGCCGCGAGGAAGGCCTCCGGGAATCCCCGCTCCTCGCTCTGGAGCCGGCACAACTCCTCGACCAGGCGCCGGAACCCGCGCCACGGGTCGGGGTCGTCGACCGCCTCGTCGAGGACCCGCGTACAGGCCGCCATCTGGTCCGCGAAGGCGCCGCGCACCAAGGCCTCCCGGGTGGGGAAGCGCCGGTAGAGGGTCGCGACGCCGACACCCGCGCGCCGCGCCACCGCGGCCATCGGCGCGTCGATCCCGCGCTCGGCGAACACCTCGCGGGCCGCCACCAGGATCCGCTCCCGGTTGAGCCGTGCGTCCAGCCGCAGGTCGTCGGGCTCCCCCGGACGCACGCCCCGCGCGGCGGTCCTCCCACCGCCCTCGGACACTCCGGCCGCCCTGGGCCCTCCGCCCGTTCGGGCCGCTCCGGCCACTCCGGCCGCTCCGGCCGCTCCAGCCACTCCGGCCGCGATGTGAGAGGAAGCAGCGGTCACCCTGTCTCACCTCCGGTGTAAACGGACGATGTCGTCCACTTACCAGCCTACGGTGGCGGAACAGCCCGCCGGAGTCCCACCGGGCTCCGCGGACGCCTTCCCCCAGCACCAGTGACGACAGCAGAGGCGACGACGATGGACAGCACGATGAAGGCCGTACTGTACGACCGCTACGGCGGTCCCGAGGTGCTCAGGATCGGCGAGGTGCCACGGCCCGGACCACGGCCGGGGCACGCCCTGGTGCGGGTGCGCGCGTTCAGCGTCAACGGGGGCGAACTCGCGGCCCGCGCCGGGCGCGTCAGGTTCGTCACCGGACGTTCCTTCCCCCAGCGCCTCGGCCTGGACCTCACCGGGGAGGTCGCCGCGCTGGGGCCGGGCGCGACCGGGTTCGCGGTCGGCGACCGGGTGTGGGGCGTGCTCGGCCGCACCAGCGGTTTCGGCAGCGCCGCCGAGTACGTGTCCGTGCCGGTGGAGCGGCTCGGGGCCGTGCCCGGGGACGTCGACCTGGTCGAGGCCGCCGCCCTGCCGGTCGCTACGACCGCCGTGACCGCGCTGCGGGACAAGGCGCGGCTGCGGCCGGGCGAGCGGCTCCTGGTCCGGGGCGCGGCCGGCGGCGTGGGCAACGCGGCGGTGCAGCTGGGCGTGGCGCGGGGCGCCGAGGTCACCGCCCTGGCCCGCGCCGCCAACCTGGATTTCGTACGGGACCTGGGCGCCCACCACGTGGTGGACCACCGGGGCGTGACCCCCGCGGCCCTGGGGCGCTTCGACGTCGTCCTCGACACGGCGGGCTCGGAACTGCGGGCGTACCGAGGCCTGTTGGGGCCTGGGGGGCGGATGGTGACGATCGCCTTCGACCTGTCGCGGGCCGCCGCCTCGCTCGGCTACATCGCCGCGAGCGCCGTGCACGGGCGCGGCCGGGTGCGCTTCTTCAGCGGCAACCCCAAGCGGGCGCTCCTCGACGACCTGGCCCGCCACACGGCCCGTGGCGAGCTGCGCCCGAGGGTGGACCGGGTCTTCGCGCTGTCCGAGGTGGCCGAGGCCCATCGCGCGCTGGAGGCGGGAGGGGTGCGCGGGAAGTTCGTCGTGCGGGTGGACTGAGGGGTGGGGGTGCCGTCCGCGCGTCGAGGCGTACGCGTCGGTCGAGCCGTACGACGGGACGGACGCGGGGCCCCAGCGGCGTGCCCCGGCGTGCCGTCCGGTTTGGCCGGGGCCGGGGCGGTAACGCGCAGGGCATGCGATTCACACCGGTCACCGCCACACAGGACTCCGTCACGCGGGGCTCGTCCGTACCGGGCGCCTCCGAACGGGACGCCGCCGCGCCGGGGTTCCGCTTCCCCGCGCCGCTGGCCCGGCTCACCGAGAGCCTGGACGCGGTGGCGTCGAACAAGGCGCTCGACGTACTGACCCGGCCGCTGCGCCTGGGCGTGCGCGCGCTGCCGCTGGGCAAGGCGCGCGAGGTGCTGCGGGGCGTTCCCCTGGGGCACGCGCTGCACCCGGCGGCGGTGCAGGTCCCGGTCGGCGCCTGGCTGTCGGCCGCCGCCCTCGACCTGGTGCCCGGCAACGAGCGGGCCGCCCGGTTCCTGGTGGGCCTCGGCGTGGTCTCCGCGCTGCCCGCCGCCGCGTCCGGCTGGGTGGACTGGTCGGAGCAGCGCCACGAGCAGCTGCGCACCGGCCTGGTGCACGCCGCCGCGAACTCGGTGGGGCTGGTCTGCTACGCGCGCTCGTGGCGGCGGCGCGGCCAGGACCGGATGGTCGCGGGCAAGGTGTGGGGCTTCGCCGGTCTGGCGGCCGTGGGCGTCGGCGGGTTCATCGGCGGCCACATCGCCTACCGGCAGGGCGTGGAACCGGTGGAGACGCTGCCGCCGCTGCCCCGGACGCCGGAGGGGTGAACGCTCTCCCGCTGCGACTGTCCCGGCAACAGCCGTCCGGTGCGTTGGAGTAGCCGTCGGGTGCTTGGAACAGCCGTCCGGTGCGTTGGAGCAACCGTCCGGTGCGTTCACGGTCCCCGGTGCGGCGCGTACGCCGTGGGCGGTACGCCCACCGTGCTGGTGAAGTCCCTGACGAGGTGTGCCTGGTCGCTGTAGCCGAGCCCGGCCGCCAGCGCCGCCCAGTCCAGCGGCCCCTCCCCCTCGGCGCGTTCCATCGCCTCGTGGATGCGATAGCGCAGGATGACCCACTTGGGGCCGACCCCGACGTACTGCGCGAACAGCCGTTGCAGCGAGCGCGCCGTCGTCCCGCCCGCCTCGGCGAGCGCCGCGACCGAGCGCACCGTACGGTCCTCGCGCACCACGTCCACCAGGGCCATCGCCCGCTCCGCCTGTGGGTCGGGCCGGGGTCCGCGGGCCAGCAGGAACGCGTCGAGTGCCGCCACGCGCGCGTCCTCGTCCGCCGGGTCAAGCACCGCCCGTACGGACGCGGGCCCCGCGTCCCGGAACACCTCGGCCAGCGGCACCTGCCGCCCGGTCCACGCGGAGACCGGCAGGCCGGGCGCGAAGGGCCGGAACCCTCCGGGCCGGAACTGGACCCCGCAGACCCGTCCGCTCCCCTCCAGCTTCTGCGTGGCCAGCTCCAGGCCGATGCCCGCCACCTCGGCGAAGTCCCGTCCGCCGCGCCGCTGGAAGACCACGTTGACGGACGGGTGCGGCACGACGTGGGAGGCGTAGGGCTGCTCCAGGTCCCAGTCCACCAGCCAGTAGTGCTCCAGGTAGGCGCGCAGGGCCGGGGCGGGCCCGCGGCGGCGGAAGCGCACCCGGGCGAAGAGGTCGGCGGGGTCGACGATGCCCCGGGTGTCACGACGCGGGCCGCCGCCGGGTTCCTGGCCCACGCCCGGCCCACCGTCGCCACACGTGGCGTCCAGGCGGCCCGGCGCACGCCGGTGACCTGCCCCTTCGCCCTCCGGTCCGTCTACCTCCGCCATGGCAGCGATCCTAGGCCGCGTCGCCCCGCGCCGCGCTGTCGCGTTTCTTCAATACGCCGGGGCGGCGCCGCCGTACGTTCGGGGCATGAGCGACACCGAACACACCATGAGCACCCTCCTCGACCGGGCCGCCACGCGCGCGGTGGCCGTCGTCGACGGGATCGGCGACGAGCAACTGGGCCTGCCCACGCCGTGCGCCGAGTACGACGTGCGCGCGCTGGTCGACCACCTGACCCAGGTGGTCGTCAACTTCCAGGCGCTCGCGGCCAAGGGCACCACGGACTTCTCGGCCACGCCCGCGTACGTGCGGGAGGACGCCGACTGGCGCGCGCTGTTCGCCGCCGAGACCGGCAAGCTCTGCGCGGCCTGGGCGGCGCCCGGTGCCGAGGAGGGCACCACCGGTCAGATGGGCCTGCCGGCCCGTACCGTCGCCGCGATGGTCCTCGGTGACGTCGTGGTGCACGCCTGGGACCTGGCACGGGCCACCGGGCAGGACTTCGCGGTGGACCCGGAGGTGGTCCAGGGGCTGTCCGGGGAGGTGGAGCAGATGGCGCCGATGGCACGGAAGACGGGGGTCTTCGGGGAGCCGTTCCCGCTGCCGGACGGTGCCTCCGGCTTCGACCGGGTCCTCGCGACGACGGGCCGTGACCCGGAGTGGCTCCCGGCGTAGCCCGTGCCTTCGCGTTCCCGTACGGACGGCGGGGCGAAGTGGGCGTACGGGACGGGTGCTTCGACGTGAAGTGGGCGTGAGCGACGGGCGCTTCGCGTACTGAGTACGCGGGTGGGCACCCGGTTGAGTATCCGCACTCAGGTCCCGGGCGGTCGGCTGGAGCACAGTGGGACCCGACCGTACGACCGAGCAAGGAGACGACAGTGACCCCCATCGCCCGCCGCCCCCGCACCGCCGTCCGGAACCGGCGGCCGTCCGCCGTCGTGGCCGCCGTGCTCGCCGGAGGGGTCGCCCTGGTGACGCTGTCCGGCTGTTCGTTCCGGGACGACATCTGTGCGGGCGGCGAGTACCCGGTGATGACGGTCGGGGACACCGGCTCCGCGTGCGTGAAGGACGGCGAGAAGGTGCCGCAGGGATACACGCGCTACCCGGAGGGCAAGGTGCCGCAGCAGGTCGACGACAAGTGGGACGTGTACTGGCGCACGCACAGCGTCGACAAGGACGGCAAGACCATCGAGGTGCCGAGCCCGTCCTGAACGGGATGCGCCCGAGCGGCGGGACAGACCACTGTCCCGCCGCTCGGGCGTTCACCGGCGCCCTACTTGACGACCGTCTTCCCCGTCCTGGCGCTCCACGTGATGCTGCCGCCCTCGAACCGCTGGGTCAGGTCGCCGCCCCGCGCGCGGACGGCCGCTCCCGTCGGACAGCCCAGCCGCTTCCGCTCCGCACCCGCCTTCTTCCAGGCGGCCGCGACCGCACCGCCCGCGGGGGCGGTCCGGCAGGCGAACTCGGCCGTCACCACGGTGTCGGCGGCCAGGGTGAGCGCGAGCGGCGAGCGGGCGCCCTGGCGGCTCTTGCCGACGAGCCAGCCACCGAGCTTCCAGTACCGTCCGGGCGTCGCCGTCAGCGCCACCCGGGCGCCCTTGCGGTACGGCGCGGCGGGGCGCGCGGCGGCCTTGCCCGCACGGGCCACCGGTCCCGTCCTGACGGTCAGCTTCACGGGCGGCGCCGGCGGGACGGCCGGCGTGGTCTTCGACGCGCGGTAGGCCGCCACCACGGGGGCCGTCAGGTTCAGCACGGACGCGGCGTCCGCGGTCCCCGCGGCGCCGAGGGGCTGCGGGTCGTCGTCGTCCGCGGTGCGCGCCGGGCTGGAGAACGTACCGCTGTAGCGGCAGGAGGGGTCGGGCGCGCCGATGCTCTCGGCGAAGGGCTCGCAGGTGATCCGGTAGGCCATCGTCGTGAAGTACCGGGCGTCGGGGGCGATGTAGCCGCGCGAGGCGGCGTACGGCGGGATGCCGAGCCGCTCCATGTACGCGGACGGCGTCAGGCCGTTGCGGGCGGCCGCCTCGCCGACCTGGCCGTCCAGGGTGCGCTGGTCGTGCCAGAGGCCCAGGTTGTGGCCCAGTTCGTGGGCGAATCCGGGGTCGCGGCCGGTGGCGGTGAAGACGTCGATGGTGCTGTACGCGTACGCGGCGGTGGCCGCCGACGCCCTGGTGTACCCGCCGTACCCGTCTCCGGGCATGCTGCCGGTGCCCGCGGTGAACCTTCCGGTGTTCTTGGGGACGTTGACCCAGACGGACACCAGGTCAGCGCCGTACTGTTCGCGCACCCGGTGCGCCGTACGGCCCAGTTCTCCCTCTCCCGCCTCGATCTGGTCGAGCAGCCTGCTGGGGTCCTCGCTGCCGGTGTAGCCCTTGGCCTCGAAGGTGTGGACCACGCGGACTTCCGCGTTCACGCCGCTCGCCCTGAGCGCCTGGTTCATGTGCGCGGCGGCGGCCTTGATCTCGTCCTCGATGTCGCGGGACTGCCAGGCCCAGGAGGGCGTGCCCGAGCCGCTGCCGTCCACCAGGCCGCGCTTGGCCGCCGGGGTGTAGCCGACGGCGACGTCGATGACGGCCTTCCGTCCGGCGCGGGGCCGCGCCGGCTCGTGCGGGGTCCCGGTGCGGGGTTTGGCGGGCGGCAGCACGTCGGGGAGTTCCAGCGGGGGCACGCCGGGCCGCGGCAACTGGTCGGGGTCGATCTCCAGGGCCTCCGTACGACCGGGGTTGTCGGAGTCGGAGTCGAAGAGGTACGAGCGCTCCGAGGTGTCGACCTTGCCGGTGACCTCGTCGTCGCCCTCGGCGGGCGTGCAGGCGCCCTCGACGGAGAAGTACGCGAACGAGCCCGGGTCGTCGTCGACCTCGCCCACCCACAGCAGGCTGCGGCCCGCGGCGTCGGGGTCGGCCGCGACCTGCCCGGTGACGTGCAGCACCACCCGGCTCTCCTCGGCGAAGTCGGGCAGCTGGGCCACCTGCAGGGCGAGGGCGCGCCGGTCGTCCCTGACGTCGTGCGGACCGAGGCCGCAGAACGCGGCGAAGTCCCGCGCGTGCAGGTCGAGGGTGCCGATGCCGACGACGACGGGTTCCCTGTCGCCGTCGGGTCGCGGGGCGGCGGCGGAGAGGCCCGGCAGGGCGGCGGGGGCGGTCACGGCCAGGGCCGCGACCAGGGCTGTGCGGCGGATCAGGTCGCGCACGGGGCTCCTCGGAGGGGAGAGCGGGCGCCCCGGCACGGCCGGAGGGCGGCGGCGGGGAGCGGGTACGCGAACAACAAACACAGCTCCCGGGGCCGGTGCCGCGCCGACACCGTGCCCCGGCGCGCGAATCACCCGCCACGCCCACAGAGCACCCACCCGATGCCGTACCGCCGTCGCCGCTCCCGGACGCTCCGTACGGTGTGCCCGGGCGCGGCGGCGGTACGGGTGGTGGCCCGGCGGGGCGCGGGGCGGGCGGGGCCGCGCGGGACTCCGGGATGCTCGTCCCCCTCCCCCCGTCAGCCCTCCACGGCGCTCAGGTCGATCCGCGCGAGCCGTTCCGGGTCGGCCAGGATGTCCACTTCGAGGACCCGGCCCCCGACGACGGTGAACGCGATGACGGAAGCGGGGTGCCCGTCGCGGTACGCCACCACGCCCACCGCGCCGTTGACCAGCGCGGGCCGGTGCACCGCCGCCGGGTCCCGGAAGGTGATCGCGCCCCGGGCCACGGCCTGCGCGCCGCGCACCACGGCGGAGGGCACGGGCCCGCCGGTCCCGTGGTCGGCGCGCAGCACCACGTCCGGGTCGAGCACACGCAGCAGTCCCTCGAAGTCGCCCTCGCGGGCGGCGGCCAGGAACGCGTCGACGACCTCCCGCTGGCGCACCGGGTCGGCGTCGGGCGCGGGCGACCCCTGCACCCGGCGGCGGGCCCGGCTGGCCAGCTGGCGGGTGGCCGCGGGCGTCCGCCCGACGACGGGCGCGATCTCGTCGAAGGGCACGCCGAACAGGTCGTGCAGGACGAAGGCGAGGCGCTCGGCCGGTGCCAGGCTCTCCAGGACCACCAGGAGGGCGAGCCCGACGGAGTCCGCGACCAGCGCCTGCTGCTCGGGGTCGGCCGTGTCGGCCCGCTCGACGACCGGGTCGGGGACGTGCACCCGGGCTTCGGCGGGCTCCAGGGGCGCCTCGTGCCGCGCCGTGCGGCTGCGCAACATGTCGAGGCAGACCCGGCCGACCACGGTGGTCAGCCAGCCGCCCAGGTTCCGCACGCCGGAGGCGTCGGCGCGGTCGAGCCGGAGCCAGGACTCCTGCACGGCGTCCTCGGCCTCGCTGAGCGTGCCGAGCATGCGGTACGCCACCGCGCGCAGGTGCGGCCGGTGCTCCTCGAAGCGTTCGGCCAGGAACTCGGTCTCGTCGGTCACCGGTGCGTCTCCTCGTCTTCCGTCGTCCACCACCTTGACGAGGGCGGAGCCGCGAATGTGACAGGCGGGGCGCGGTGGGCGTCCGAACCGGGCCCGGGCGGCCCCGGCACCGGTTGTCAGTGGTGGGTGCCACCATGATCCGCATGAAGACCTTCCAGTGGGGGCCGCTGCTCGAGCGGTGGAGCGAGGAGTGGCTCGAAGGGCTCGCCAAGGCGGAGCCCGAGGAGTTCGAGGAACTCGACGAGGTGGTGCGGCGCGAGCGCTGGATGGGGTTCGCGCCGGCCGGTGCGGAGCAGCTCGCCGCGCTGGAGGAGCGGGTGCGCGGCCTGGGTGTCGAGGTGCCGCTGCCGCCGTCGCTGCTCGCGTTCCTCGCGGTGAGCAACGGGTGGCGCTACACGGGCGGTTCGTTCTACCTGATGGCCGGTGCCGAGGGCATCGACGCGTACGGGGACCCCTACGGCCTCCAGGAGGTCTACGAGGAGGGCCTGGGCGACGGGGCGACGCCGGAGGAGGTGCGGGAGGCCGGGATGTGGGGCCGCGCCCTCCAGCTCGTCCTCGACTCCGACATGACCGACGTGCTCCTCGACCCCGGTGACGTGGGCGGGGACGGCGAGTGGGCGGTGTACGTGTACCGGGGCTGGAGCGGTGAGGCGCCCGCGCGCCACGCGTCGTTCCGGGAGTTCATGGAGCAGGAGTACCTGCACTTCTACGCGATGCGCGGCAGCGACCCGGAGTTCGAGACCTCGGTGACCCGCGAGCAGGACGCCGCGGTGGAGCGGGCCAGGGCGGCCTGCCTGCGGGGCGAACTGGACGCGGCCCTCGCGGTGTTCGAGGAGGCCGAGGAGCTGGGCAGGCCGCGGGCCCATTTCCTCGCCGCGCAGTTGCGGTCGTTCCTGGGGGTGGTGCGGACCGTGGCCGTGGAGCCGCTGATGGACGACCCGTTCTACGCCCACGAGGTGCTGCCGCCGCGCGTCGTGGAACACCTGCGCACGCGCCGGGCGGACGACTTCTTCCTCGGCCCGGACACCGAGGAGAACGCGCGCGAGCGCCGACGTGTCGCGGCCGTGGTGGAGCGGGTCGCCGGGCGCACGCACGCGTACACCGCGCCGGGTGCCTTCGGGGACGCGGTCGTGACGGCCAGGGAGCTGGCGCGCTGGGGCGACACCGAGGGCGCCTGGCGCGTGCTGCTCGCCGCGGTTCCGCTCTGGGAGCCGTACCACGAGGACCACGTCGCGCCGCTCGGCCTCCTCGGGGACCCGCTGCTCGGCCCGGTCATCACGCCGGAGCGCGGCCGCGAGCTGCTGCTGACCGCCCGCGCGGGGCAACCCGGCACCGGGGAACGGCAGTCGACAGCACCGGAGTCGATACCATCCGCCGCCGCGGACACCGCCGGGGAGCCCGTGCGGGACGGCCTCGGCTGGCTGGCGGACTCGGTGCCCGACGGCCTGAACAGTCGTGACCCGTACCGGTTCGTCCTGGTGGCCGGGGTCGGGCCCGAGGAGCTGGCCGGGCGGTTCGGGACGGGACCGCTGGAGGCGGTGGCGAACGAACACGAGGTCTGGCGGCTGCGGTTCGTCCAGGGGCAGGCCCGTGCGGAGCGGGCCGTCCGGGTCGGCGCGCGGGACGGGTGGAGCTTCGCCTTCGAGTCCTCGCCCGTCACGCTCTTCGACGCGGACCGGCTGGTCGCCCCGGGCACCGCGCTCTCCGCGGGCACCCGCGCGCTCACCGTGTGGCGGGCCGAGGACGCCTTCCACTTCGCGTACGCCGAGGACGGGGAGCAGCGGTACGCGTTCACGGTGACCGGGACCGGGTGGCAGCGGGTGGGCGAGCTGCCCGACGCGCTCGATCCGGCACGGCTGTTCCCGGGCGCGGGCGGGGCGGGCGAGGCGGGCGCGGACGGTGCGGTGGAGGCGGGCGCGGACGGCGCGGACCGTTTGGGCGAGGAGGGCGGGAGCGGCGAGGAGCGGTTCGTCGTGGACGCGGCGGGGGAACGGGCGGCGCTGGAGGCGGTGGCGGCGGAGTTCGGCGTCTCGCTCCCCCGGTTCGCGCTCGACCGGGGCAGGCTGCCCGTGGTGTCCACCAAGCCGTGGCTGAGGCCGTACGGGTCCGGGGAGTCGTACGCGACGATCTCCTTCGGCTCCTCGCGGCCCGGGCAGACCGGAGCGGAGTATCCCGGAGCTGAGCGAACCGGAGCGGAGTGAACCGGAGCGTCGTCGGGTGAGCCGGTGAGGTCGGGAGGAGAGGGGCGGAGAGGGGCCGAGCGGAGCAACCGGGGTCGCGCGGGCGGGTGATGACCGCGTCCGTCCACCCGGCGAGGGGAGGGCGGGGCCTAGGGTCTGGCCGACCCACGGGGCGGGACCGGCTCCCGCCGGACGCCGTCGCGCCGTGGGCCCGCGCCCCTCACTCCGTACGAAGGACACCATGTCCGCATCCACGCCCTCCCCGTCCTCGCCCGCGCCGTCCTCCCCGTCCTCGCCCTCGTCCCCGTCCTCCGGCGACGGCCGGCGCGGCCCTCTGGTCCCCGCTCCCTCCGCCGGGTCGTCCGGCTCGTCCGGGGGCGCAGGCGCACGGCCCACGGTGTGCCTGTGCATGATCGTGAAGAACGAGTCCGCCGTGATCGCCCGCTGCCTGGAGTCGGTCCGGGACCTGATCGACTACTGGGTCGTCTCGGACACCGGCTCGGACGACGGCACGCAGGACCTCGTGCGGGCCGCGCTGGAGGGCGTGCCGGGCGAGCTGCACGAGGAGCCGTGGGTCGACTTCGGGCACAACCGCACCCTGAACGTCCGGCGTGCCCGGGGCAAGGCGGACTACCTGCTCCTGGTGGACGCCGACATGGTGATCCGCCGGGAGGGCCCGCTGCCGGTGCTGGGCGCGGACGCCTACATGGTGCGCCACAGCGGCGCCACCGAGTACCGGATCAAGCGCCTGGTCCGGGGTGACCTGGACTGGCGGTACGTGGGCGCCACGCACGAGTACCTGGACTGCGACGAGCCGCAGCGGGTGGCGGAGCTCGACGCGTGGGTGGTGGACCACTTCGCGGACGGGGGCTCGCGGGCGGACAAGTTCGTCCGGGACGCGCGGCTGCTGAGGGCCGACCTGGAGCGCGACCCGGAGAACACGCGCACGGTGTTCTACCTCGCCCAGACCCTCAGGGACCTGGGCGAGCGGGAGGAGGCCGGGGCGCTGTACGAGCGGCGGGCGGCGATGGGCGGCTGGGAGGAGGAGGTGTACTACGCGCTGCTGCAGGCGGGGAACCTGGCGGCGGACGGCGGTGACTGGGCGCGCGGGATGGACCTGCTGGTCCGGGCGTGGGAGTCCCGGCCCCGGCGCCTGGAAGCGGTCTACGAACTGGCCTCGCGGCTGCGGCTCCAGGGCCGGTACCGCACGGCCCACGCGCTGCTCGAACAGGTGCTGGACCTGCCGCGGCCCGACGACTGGCTGTTCGTGGACGGCTGGGTGTACGAGTGGGGGCTGCTCTTCGAGTACTCGATCACCAGCTACTGGACCGGTCGCCCGCGGGAGAGCCTGGAGGCGTGCGACCGGCTGCTCGCGCTGCCGGGGCTTCCGGAGTCGTACCGCGAACAGACCCGTGGGAACCGGGAGTTCGCGCGACTGCGGGTGGCGGAGGACAGCGGGGCCGATCCTCAGGAGCGCCGGGTGCGCGCCGCCAGGTAGGCGATGGGGACGCTGCCGGCGAGGCCGCCCAGCAGGACCAGGGCGACGCCCACGCCGAACAGGCCGGTGGTGTCGTCCGACCAGTCGTAGTACGCCGCGCCGGTGAGGCCGGCCGCCGTGCCCAGCGCCACCGCGAGCGGCTCTCCCCGGCGCGCCACCGCCAGCACCAGGGCCAGCAGCGTCACTCCGAGCCCGATGACCTGCCACGCCTCGTAGGGACCGGAGACGGAACCGTCGGGGTGCACGTCGCGCTGCTGGTCCCAGCCCAGCCAGGCCGCCCAGAGGGCGAGCGCCACCAGGGCCACGAGGACGCCGGTCACGAGGGAGCGGACGGTGAGCCCGGAGGGAGTGGGCCTGGAGAGCACGGGCCCGGAGGGGGTGGGCCGGGAGGGTGCGGGCTCGGGGAGTTCGTTCGTCATGGCCCCAGTCTTCGGTCCGGCCGGGCAGCCCGGCAGCGCGCGGATACTCATGTCGCGGGGTGATCTTGGTGAGTACGGGCGCTCTCCCGCCACTGCGGCCCCTACCGTGGCTACCGTGGGCCCATGCGCGACGACACGCCCCGTGAGGACCGCAGGGCCACCCTGGCCCGCACCTTCGACGAGGACGCCGAGCTCTACGACCGGGCCAGGCCCGGCTATCCCGACGGGCTCTTCGACGACCTCGCCGCGCTGACGGGCACCGGACCCGGCTGTCGCGTCCTGGAGGTCGGGGCGGGCACCGGAAAGGCGACCGTGCCGCTCGCCGAGCGCGGCTGCCGGGTGACCGCCGTGGAGGCGGGGGCGCACATGGCCCGCGTCGCCCGGCGACGGCTGGCCCGTTTCGACGTGGTGGAGGTGGTGACCGCGGCGTTCGAGACCTGGCCGCTGCCCGCGGAGCCGTACGACGTGGTCGTGGCGGCGACCGCGTTCCACTGGCTCGACCCCGCGGTGCGGGCGGCCCGGTGCGCCGACGCGCTGCGGCCCGGGGGCGCGCTGGCCGTGGTGGTCACGCAGCACGTGGCGGGCGGCACGGAGGAGTTCTTCGCCGAGGTGCAGGAGTGCTACGAGCGCTTCGACCCGGACACTCCGCGCGGGCTGCGCCCCCCGGCCGCCGGGGACGTCGACCGCGCGGAGCACGCGGACGAGGTGGTCCGCAGCGGCCGGTTCGGTGACGGGGCCCTGGACGTGCGGCGCCACGAGTGGGAGCTGACCTACCCGACCGCCGCGTACCTGGACGTGCTGCGCACGTACTCGGGTCACCGGGCGCTGCCGCCCCGGGCCAGGGAGGGGTTGCTGCGGTGCGTCGGCGCGCTCGTCGAAGGGCGCTACGGCGGGCGCGTCACCAAGCGGTACCTCACCGAACTCCGGGTCTGCCGGACGCCGGTGGCACCTGCCCGGGGGTAGCCGCCACCAGTAAGGAGGCGGAGAAGGAGGACGGTACGCGGGCGGGCGGGGCGCCCGCCCGCGTCGCCCGGCCGTCACTTCACGGGGTCCGCGTGGATCACAGGGTCCGTGCGAAGAGCGCGAGCAGCTCGCGCCAGTGCCGGGCGTCGGCTTCCGCGTCGTACGCGGAGGTGTCCTTCTGCGTGTAGCCGTGCGAGGCGCCGGCGAACACCTCTGCCCGGTACGTCAGCCCGGCCTCGGCCAGCGCCTCGTCCAGGGCGGCGATCTGCTCGGGCGGCATGGAGGAGTCGTTGTCCGCGTGCCCGAGGAACAGCTCGGCGGTGATGTCCTTGGCGAGCCGGTGCGGGCTGTCCGGCCCGTCGCCCGCGAGGTTGCCGCCGTGGAAGCCGCCGACGGCGGCCACCCGGCCGGGCTGGGCGGCGGCCGTGCGCAGCGCGAGCCCGGCGCCCAGGCAGTAGCCGGTCAGGCCGACCGGGCCGTCCGTGGCGAGCGGGGACCCGGCGAACCAGTCGAGGTAGGCGGCCGCGTCGCGGACGACGCGCTCGGGGCTGAGCGTGCCCATGAGGGGCATCAGCTTGCCGAAGAGGGCGGGCCGTTCGTCGGGCCCGATGAAGTCCGGCAGGTCCACGACGGGCGCCCGGCCCTCGCGGTGGAAGACGTTGGGGAGGAGGACCGTGTACCCCTCGGCGGCGATCCGCTCGGCCATCGCCAGGGAGGCGGGCCGGGGGCCGAAGGCGTCGGCGTAGTAGAGGACTCCGGGGTGGGGCGCCCCGTCGTCGGGGTGCGACACCCAGCAGTCGATGGTGCCTTCTGGGGTGGACAGGTCCAGTGCGAAGCTGACTACGTCTGTCATGCCTCGCACGATAGACCCGCGCCCGGCGCCGCCTGCGCGTCCCTGGCCGGACCCGGCCGCTCATATGGCCGGTTCGGTGTGCTCCGCACCCGGGGAGTGCGCCCCGGGAGGCACGCAGTCCCGTACGCCCTGTGCGCGCCCCCGTGGCGCCCTCCACCATGGGGGGACGCGCACCCCCGACTCTCCGCCGTACCCCTGATGCCGGCCCTGCCGACGGAGACGCCGATGACCGCGACAGCCGACCGGCCCGCCCGGGCGCTCGACCTCCCTCCGTTCTTCTGCCCGATCCCGTCCGCGGGGCATCCCGACGCCGAGCGGATCGACGGCGACTCCCTGGCCTGGGTCGCGGGGCTCGACGCGGTCGGCCCCGGAGGTCTCGGGCGGCTCGCGCGGGGGCGGCGCGGCCTGGCGGCCGCGTGGGCGCACCCGCAGGGGATCCCCGAGCGGGTCCGGGTGCCCGCCGACCTGATGTACCTGGCCGACGCCCTGCGGGACGGCACACCGCCGCCCGGTGCGCGCCGGCTGCACGCCGCCCTGGGCCGGCTCGCCGCGGCGGCCGAGCCGCCCGGTGCGCCCGACGCGCTCGACGACCCGTGGCTGCGGGGGGTGCGGGACGTGCGGCGGCGGCTCGTCCAGTGGGCGACGCCGTTGCAGGCGGCGCGCTGGGGCGGGGCGTGGCGTCGGCTGCTGATGGGCTGGTCCTGGGAGGCCGCCGTGCTGGCCGAGGGGGCCGTGCCGGGGCTCGACGAGTACGTGGCGCTGCGCGCGTACGGCTCGGCGGGGGCGGAGTCCCTGACCGTCCTCATCGACGCCGTCGACGGCTACGAGGTGCCGGCCCGCCAGCTGGAGGCCCTGCCCGTGCGGGCGCTCACCGAGATGAACTGGCTGGTCACGGCGCTCGACGAGGACCTGTGCCGGTACGAGCACGGCCGCCGGGACCGGCTGAACGTGGTGGACGTGGTGGCGCGCGCCGAGGGGTGCTCCGCCGATCAGGCGGTGCCCTCGGTGGTCTCGATGCGCGACCGCGTGATGTGCCTGTTCCTGCGGCTGGGCACGCAGGTGTCGGCGTACGCGTCGTACGAGCTGCGGCGGTACGTGGACGGGCTCGGCCGGCAGGTCCGGGCCGGCATCGACCGGGGCACCGGCCGCCGCTCCGGCCCCTTCGCCCCGGACGGTCCGCCCGGGATCCGGGTGCGGCCCGGGCCGGTGTGCACGGACGTCCCCCGGGACGACCGCCACGAGCCGGTGGGGGTGCCCGCCGTCGCGTGGTGGTGGGACCAGCTGCTCTGAGGGACCGGGCGCCCCCGCTCGACCCTCAAGGTCAGCCTTAGGGTGAGACGAGGAGGGGTGTGCCGGGGCCGCCGGCTGCGGCCGCGGCACACCCCGCCCGTGCCCTGTGCGCCTGTCCGGGCTGGTGTCAGCCCTTGGCCTTCTGGGCCGGGATGCTGTCCGTACCCGCCGGCCGCTCGACGGTCTGGCTGTACTTGCTCTGGGCGTTGTCGCCGGTGGAGCCGTTGGCCTTGGCCTTCTTGGCCGCGGTGTTGTCCGTGCCCGCGGGGCGCTCGACGCTCTGGCTGTACTTGCTCTGGGCGTTGTCGCCGGTCGAGCCGTCACCCTTGGCCTTCTTCGCCGGGATGCTGTCCGTACCCGCGGGGCGCTCGACCGTCTGGCTGTACTTCGAGTTCCCCTGGTCGCCACCGCCGCCGTTCTCGCTGGCGTTGGCGACGCCCGCGAGGGCGAGCGAGCCTCCCAGGACGGCGGTCGAGGCGACGGCGACGGCGATGCGCTTGACGTGCTTCATGTGAGCTCCCTGTGTCGGGGTGGTCCTGCTCTGACACCAATGAAGCTACCGAATCGGGCATTTCACCCTTGTTTGTCTTGATCACCTAAGGCACGGGCCCCGCGTCAGGACTTCTCCGCCGGGGCCGGTCCCGCCTTGCGTAGCGGCACCTCGATCACGAAGAGCGCCGCGACGAAGGCGAGCGCGCACAGGACCGCGCCGGTCAGGAAGACGTGCTGGGTGCCCGAGGCCACCGCGACCGGGTCCGCGCCCCGCGCGCCGACGGCGCGCGCGAACAGCGAGCCGAAGACCGCGACGCCGAGCGAACCGCCCAGCGTGCGGGAGAGGTTGACCGCGCTCATCGCCGCGCCCATGTCCCGCATCCCGACGCTGTTCTGCGCGATGGTGCCCGCCATCTGGAGGGTGAAGCCGAGCCCGATGCCGACCAGGACCATGTACGCGCTCGTCAGGAGCCGGGGCGTACCGGCGTCCATGGTGGCGAGCAGCCCCATCCCCGCGGTGAGGAACGCGGTGCCGAGCACGGGGAAGACCTTGTACCGGCCGGTGGCGGACATGACCTTGCCCGCGAGGGTGGAGACGATCACCACAGGGACCATCATGGGCAGCATCAGCAGACCCGAGTTGACGGCGGAAGCACCCTGCACCGACTGCTGGAACAGGGGCAGGTAGAGGCCCGCGCCGAACATGACCACGCCCCCGGCGAGGGTCAGGACGGAGGCCAGCGGGAAGTTGCGGTGCCCGGTGAAGACGGTGAGCGGCAACAGCGGTTCGGCGACGCGCCGTTCGACGCGCACGAAGAGCGCGAGTCCGGCGACCGCGACCACGCCGAGGCCGATGACCTGCCAGGAGCCCCAGGCGTAGGTGGTGCCCGCCCAGGTGGCCGCGAGGACCACGGCGGTGACGGCGGCCGTCAGCAGAGCCGTGCCGGCCCAGTCGATGCGGGCCTCGCGCCGCGCGGTGGGCACGTGCAGCAGCAGCGCCAGCCACACCAGGGCCACCAGGCCGAGGGGCAGGTTGACGTAGAACGCCCAGCGCCAGCCGAGGTGTCCGGTGACGAAGCCGCCGAGCAGCGGGCCGCCGACGGTGCCGATGGCCATCACCGAGGCGGTCATCCCCTGGTAGCGGCCGCGTTCGCGGGGCGGCACGAGCGCGGCGATCAGGGCGAAGGCGCCCGCGCCGATGCCGCCGGCGCCGACGCCCTGGAGCGCGCGGAAGGCGATGAGCTGGGGCATCGACTGGGCCGCTCCGCACAGCGCTGAGGCGGCGACGAACACCGCGACCGAGGCGAGGTAGACGCCCTTGCGGCCCAGGAGGTCGCCGAGCTTGCCCCAGACCGGGGTCGTGACGGCGGTGACGAGCGTGTAGGCGGTGACGACCCAGGAGATGTGCTCCAGGCCGCCGAGGTCGCCGACGATCGTCGGCATGGCGGTGCTGACCACCATGTTGTCGAGCATCGACAGGAGCATGGCGAGCATCACGCCGAGCAGGACCCAGCGGACGTTCCTGGGGACGGACTCGGGGGCCCGGGGAGGGGAGGCGATCGCGGACATGGCTGATCACTCCTTTCGCATGGCGTACGGATGGCCTCTCCGGCGGGTGACCGCAGGAGGGGAAGGGCGGCCGGGCCGTGCCTCGCTGCCGCCATTCCAAAAAAGCACATCGACTCAATAAGTGCAACAGCTCAACTTTTGAAGTCACTGCACTCAAGGGTTACGATGGCGGCATGACCGACACCGAGACCGGCGCCCCCGCGACCGCGCCCCCGGGCCGCCGCGAGCGCAAGAAGGCGGCCACCCGCCAGGCCATCGCGGACGCCGCGCTGCGGCTGTTCCTGGAGCGGGGGTACGACGACGTGGGCATCCGCGAGATCGCGGACGCCGCCGACGTGTCCACGACCACGCTCTTCAAGCACTTCCCGGTCAAGGAGGCCCTCGTCTTCGACGAGGACGCCGTCCACCTGGAGCGGCTGCTGGCCGCCGTGCGCGAGCGCGCCCCCGGGCAGTCGGTCCCGGCGGCCCTGTGCGCGCACGCCCTCGCCCACCGCATGGCCGACAAGGACGGCGACCCCGGTTTCACCGCCTTCTTCGACCTGGTCAACAGCACGCCCGCACTGCGCGACTACGTACAGAACATGTGGCTGCGGCACACCGCCGCACTGGCTTCGGCCATCGCCGAGGCCGACGGCCTGCCCGAGGACGACCCGGCCTGCACGGCCCTGGCGCACTTCGCGCTGGAGGCCCCGCGCGCGTCACGCGGCCAGGCCGACCCCCGCGCGGCCGTGGTCCGGGCGTTCGAACTGCTGGAGCGGGGCTGGGGCGACGTCTCGGGGCGCGCGTAGCGCCACCGGGGATGCGGGATCCGGCATCCGGGACGCGGGATCCGGGACCGTACGACGGAGGCCGCCGTACGGACCGAGTACGACGACTCCGTCCGCACGGCGGCCTGGGCCCCCGCCCTCACACCCAGCCCGGTCTCACGTCAGGGCGCTGCGCCGCTTCCACTGGGCCCAGCTCTCCTGCCAGTCCTCCAGACCGTTGCCCACGTCCGTCTTCTCCGTGCTGGAGGAGCCCTTCACCTCGACGGTGGAACCGATGAGCAGGAAGTCGTACGCCGTCTTGGCGTCGGCCTCCGTCATGCCGAAGCAGCCGTGGCTGTTGTTGGCCGTGCCGAGCTGCTTGTTCCAGGGCGCGGAGTGCAGGAACGTGCCGGACGCCGTCAGGTGGGTGACCCACTTGGACGGCAGCGACCACTGGTTGCCGTAGCCGATGGTGGCGGAGTCCATGGTCTCGGAGGCGTTCTTGCTGCGGACCGTGTGGACGCCGCCCCGGGTCGGCGTCTCCTGCGAACCGGCCGATCCCTTCAGGGTGTCGACCTTCTTGTCGCCGTCGTACAGGGTCAGCGTGTGCCCCGGGACGTCGATCACTCCCTTGTGGTCGGGGCCGATCGTGAAGTCGAAGTCGTAGTCGCGCGCGAACCACCCGCCCGCGCCGGAGTCGAGGCCGCCGAGCGCGCCCCGGACGGAGACCTTCGTACCCGCGGGCCAGGGGTCCTTGGGGCGCCAGTCGATCCGGTCCTTGCCGCCGTAGTCCTTCACCCAGCCCCAACTCCCCTCCACCCGGGGCTTGGTGGTGACCTTCAGGGTCTTCTCGACGGCGGCCCGCCGCGCCTTGTCCACCGGGTGGTCGAACAGGATCGAGACCGGCATGCCCGTCCCGACGGTCGAGCCGCCCGCCGGGGCGTTGGTGAGCTTGTTGGTCCTCGGCGCCTTCCTGGTGGTGAAGGAGGCCGTGAACGACTTCTTCCCGTCCGCTCCCCCGCCGCCCCGCCCGGCCGTCGCCGTGCTCGTCACCCGGTACGTCGTACCGGGCCTGACGTCCCGGTCGGAGACCCAGCCGGTGCCGCCGCCCGTCAGGTGCCCGGGCAGCGCCGCGCCGTCGCCGTCCTTGACCGCGACCGACAGCAGCGTGCCGCCCTGGACGGCGGCCTTGACCGGAGCGCCCAGCGGGGCGTCCCCGCTGCCCGCCGCGGGCGTGACCGTCACCTGCGGGCCTTCGGGGCCGTGCCCTTGGGAGGCGGGGTCTCCGCCCGCCCCGGCGCAGCCGGCGAGGAGCAGGGTCCCCGCGGTCGCGGCGGCCGTCAGTGTGGGCGCCAGGGTCCGTATGCCACGCATCGCGCCGGTCCTCCGAGAAACATCGATCCGGGCGAACGCCTTCCCCGCCCGCCGGGGCCGCGAAGGCGGTCGCTCTGCCGGTTGTCGAGATGCCGTCGGGTCACGCGCGGTTTCAGGAAGGCGCGCGAGCGGGACGAAGGAGGGCTTTCGGCCCCGGAAGGTCCGTCCGTACGGCCTTGGCCGGGGTCGGGTGGCGTCGCGTACGGGCGCGGGGACGGCGGGCGCGTACGGGTGCGGGGCCGGGCAAGCACGGTGAGTGGCGCGCCCCGGGTGGGCCGGGCCTTGCGGACGCGCGGCGTCAGGGGCCCGGGACGGGGGGCAGAGGCCGGGGACGCGGAGGGTCAGGACTCCACGTAGGTGGCGAGGTGGGCAAGCGAGGAGGCGATGCCCGCCTCGTGGTCCGCCTGGTCGATGCCGGGCGGCACGTCGGTGGCGGTGACCGTGACCTCCGTACCGGTCGCGGTCCCGGCCAGGTCCCACGTCATCGTCATGGTGCCCGCGTACGCCGGGTCGTCGGACGCGAAGACGGCCCGCTGCACCACGCGCACGGCCGGTACGAGCTCGGCGAACCCGACGTCGACGACGTCCGTGGCGTCCGAGGACTTGCCCGGCGCGTCCGAGGCGTCCAGGTGGGTCAGCACCATGCGGAAGCCGCCGCCCGGGCGGGGGTCCCAGTGCTCGACGCGCCCCCGCATCCCGTCCGGCGGCAGCCACGACTCCAGTGCGGCGCGGTCCAGGAGCGCCGCGTAGACGGCTCCGGGCGGTGCGGCCACGCTGCGCGCGGCGCGGTCGGTCCTGGTCATGGCCCGAGGGTAGCGGGGCGGCACGGCGCGGGCCCGTCGGCGCCGGGCCCCGGTGCGCGCGGGGGCACGGTGGGCATGGGCCCGGCGCCGGGGGCTCCGGTTCAGCTGCCGATGGGGATGCGCAGCAGCTGGCCGACGACGATCTTGTCCGGGTCGGTGATCTGGTCGGGGTTGGCGCGCACGATCCACGGGTAGCGGGCGGCGTTGCCGTAGTGGTGCTTGGCGAGCGCGCTCAGGGTGTCGCCGCGCACCACGCGGTGCAGCCGGTAGCCGTAGTAGCCGGGCACGATCCGGGGACCGTAGATGACGGGCACGCTGACCAGGTTGATCTCACTGCCGTCGTGGGCGCTGACCTCGAAGACCTGGACGATCAGCCGGTCGAGCGCGAAGGAGGCGTGCGAGACGTCGACGGAGAGGTGGAACTGACCGTGCTCGCCGGAGCCCCCGCCCACCATGAAGCTGTCGCTGACCTCGTCGTGACCGTCGCCGATGCGGTACGTCAGCGTGGCCTCGAACCCGGTGCCGATCCCCCCGACTTCGATGGGGTTCCCGACCAGGTCGAGCGTGCGCGGCTGGTCCAGACGGTTCGTCATGGGGCCTCCTCGGGCGGCGTTGCGTGAGGGGGGCGGCTGGCTCCAGCATCGGGGTGGGGAGGGCCGTGGGCCAAGAGCCGGATTCGGCGTACCGTGCAACGGACTCGAAGCGGCCGTTCCGTTCGTTCCGCACGCCGCCCGCACGCCGCCCGCGCGAAGTCCGGCGTGCGGAGCGGACGTTGACGTCCACGCGAGGTCAGGGCGCCGGTTCAGGCGTCGGCACCCGTTTCCTGACGATCCGTCACCACCGGCTCGGCGACCGGCGGTCCGGGCTTCTCGGCGCGCGACCGGGAGCGCGACACCGCGACGCCCGCCAGGCAGAGCACGCCGCCCAGCAGGGCGAGCCAGGTCGGGACCTCGTCGAGGAGCACCCAGCTGAGGGCGACGACGATGGCCGGAACCGCGTACGTGGTGGCGCCGAGCTTTCCGGCCGGGGTGCGCGCCAGGGCGTAGCTCCACGTGGTGAAGGCCAGGGCGGTCGGCACGACGCCCAGGTACACCATGTTCAGGGTCGCCGACATCGGGGCCCGGGGCAGTTCGTGGGCCAGCTGTCCGGCGAAGGGCAGGCACGCGACCGTACCGACGAGGCAGCTGAACGCGGTGACCTGGAGCGGCGTTCCGTACGAGAGGGCGGGCTTCTGGGCGACCACTCCGGTCGCGTACGCCACCGCGGCGAGCACGCACAGGACCACGCCGAGCACGGACGTCGGACCCGACGTGTCGCCGGACATGGACAGGCCCACCACCACGGCGCCGATGAACGACACCACCATGCCGGCCACCAGCCGGGGCGGCAGGGCCTCGCCGAGCAGCCGGGCGGCGAGCAGGGCCATCAGGATGGGGCCGATGTTCACCAGCAGGGCGGCGGTTCCCGCGTCGACGAGGCGCTCGCCCCAGTTGAGCGCGACCATGTACCCGCCGAACCAGACCAGGCCGGATATCAGAATGCCCCGCCAGGCCTCGCGGGGCGGGAAGCCCTCGCGGCGGACGAGGACGAGCACGAGCAGGACCACCGAGCCGGCGAGCAGCCGCCCCAGCGCGAGGGCGCCCGGCGAGTAGGCGGAACCGGCGCTGCGGATCGAGACGAAGGCGGACGCCCAGGCGAACACGGTGAAGCACACCGCGGCGATCGTGAGTGCGGCACGCGGGGAACTGCTCTGGCGGGATGTCATGGCGGCAACTCTAGGAGAGTTCCATTTCGGCGTCCACCGAAATGTTCGGTGGGCGATCCGGGGGTCAGGGTGGTCGGCGGGTGGTCCCGGAGGGTGGTCGGCCATCAGTCCCAGGCGGACGGCCGTCCAGCCCCGGCAGGCGTCCCCGTCCGGCCCCGGCAGGCGTCCCGTCAGGCCCCGGCAGGCGTCCCGTCAGGCCCAGGCGGACGGTTCGAGGCCGAGCAGGGTGCCGAACGCCCGCTCCCCCGCGTCCGTGACCACCACGCCGCGCCCGCCGCCGGGCGGCCGGACCACCCACTCCAGGGCGAACGCGTGCGCGCACAGCCGCGCCGCGGCCGCCCCGCCGAAGTGGCGGCGCCGCTCGGTCCAGTCGAGGCAGGAGCTCGCCAGCGGCCGGCGGCCGCGGCCGCCCAGGTCGACCCCCAGCCGGGCGAACCAGTCGCGCCCCTCCTCCGTCAGCTCGAACAGCGCCTCCGTGCGCAGCAGTCCGCCGCGCTCCATCGCGTCCGTCACGGCCATGCCGAAGCGTCCCGCGAAGTGGTCGTAGCAGGTGCGGGCCCGGGCCAGCGGGTCCGGCGCGGAGACCACCGGCACCGTGTGGGGCGCGTCCCGGTCGGGGATGGCGTGCGAGGCCAGTTCGTCGACGAGGCGGGCGGTGGCCGCGTCGGCGATCCGTACGTAACTGTGCCGCCCCTGCCGCTCGGTGACGCAGACCCCGGCGGCGAGCAGCTTGTTCAGGTGGCCGCTGACCGTGGAGGGGGCGACGTCCGTGACCCGCGCCAGCTCGCCCGCGGTCCAGGCCCGGCCCTCCAGGAGCGCCATGCAGATGGCGGCCCGGGTCTCGTCGGCCAGTGCGGCGGCGAGCCCGGCCAGGCGCGCGGCCGGGGTGGCCGGCGCCACGGGGGACCCGGGGGCGGAGTGCTGGTCGCGGGGAGTGGTCGCCATGGCTCCAGGATGCCCCATTCCTTCGTCAGGTGCCGAATGGTCCCGGCCATCGGGAGCCCGCGCCCGCCGGACCTCCGCGGAGTGCGGTGTGATCATGGAGGCCCGACACAAGGGATCATGAAGCCATGACGGCGTTGTTGATCGGATTGTCCTTGTTGTTCGTGTGGTCGGTGACCGCGGACCGGCTGGCCCGCTGGAGCGTGACCGCCCCTCTCGCGTTCGTGGCGGCGGGCATGCTCCTGACCGGGGGCCCCGACCCCGCCATCCGCATCGACCTCGACATGCACGGCATGCAGCGCGGCGCCGAACTCGTCCTGGCGGTGCTGCTGTTCCTCGACGCCTCCGAGGCCAAGGACTACGACCGGCTGCGGCGCACGGTCGGCGAGTGGCGGCTGCTGGGCATCGCCCTGCCGCTGTCCATCGTGCTCGCGACGCTCTTCGGGGCCCTGCTGTTCCCCGGCCACAGCTGGTGGCTGCTCGTCCTGATGGCCCTGGTGGTCATGCCCATCGACCTGGCGCCCATCTCGGCCGTCCTGCGCGACACCCGGATCCCGCTGAAGGTGCGGGCGGCGCTCAACTTCGAGGGCGGTCTCAACGACGGGCTGATCAGCCCGGTCTTCCTGTTCTGCGTCGCCAACCTGTCCTCCGCGCAGGGCAGCGGTCTCGCCGAACTGGCCTGGAACGCGGGCAAGCAGGCCCTCCTCGCGGTCCTGATCGGCGGCGCCCTGGGCCTGCTGGCCGCGTGGCTCGTCCGCACCGCGCACCGTGCCGGGTGGGCGGACGGCGGCAGCCTGCGCCTGGCGACCCTGGCGCTGCCCTTCCTCGCGTACGCGGCGACGGTGCTGGTCGACGGGAACGGCTTCGTCGCCGCGTTCGTCGCGGGCCTGTGCTACGCCCCCACCGCCCGTGAGCTGGCCGGCAACCTCGACCTGGTGCACGACGTGGCCCAGGTGATGGCCTTCGCGGTGTGGCTCGTGCTCGGCGGGCTGGCCACCGACGTGTTCTCGCTCAGCGGGGGCTGGGCGGTCTTCGGCTACGCCCTGCTCGCCCTCACGGCGGCCCGGTTCGTGCCCGTGTTCCTCTCGCTGGGCGGCCTGGACCTGAGGCGGCCGGAGCGGGCGGCCGTGGGGTGGCTCGGGTCGCGCGGGGTGACGTCCATCGTCTTCGGCATCCTGGCCGCCTCCCAGCTCCCCGACGACCAGGACACCCTGCTGGTCGTGAACGTGATGTGCGCGACCGTGCTGCTGAGCGTGGTGCTGCACGGGGTGACGGTGGCGCCGGTCGCCCGGTGGTTCGAGGGCCGGGACAGGGCGCGGGAAGGCACGCCCCGGGAGCCCGTGGGGTAGCGCCCGCGCCGCACCGTCCCCGTACGGACGCGCCGTACGCCCGCGCGGTCCCGCAGGCCGCGCGCACGCACCGGACCGGGCCCATGATGGCGGGACCGGCCGGGTGGCCCCCGGGCGTTCCCCGGACCGCGTCCGGGGTACGAGCCGGGCCCGGCCCGGATCCGGACCGTCCCGCCCGCCCCTCGCCCCCACGGAGTCGCCATGACCGACCACCACGTGCTGCTGATCTCCTTCGCCGACCCCGCGCGCTGCCGCGAGGCCTTCCGGGAGGCCGCCGGGCTGCCCGGGCTGAGCCACGCGGCCGTCCTTGAGCGGTCCGCCGAGGGCCTGCTCGACGTGCCGGAGACGTACGTCGGGGACAGTACGGGCCACGCGGTGGGCGCCGGGGTGGCCGGCGGTCTCGTGGGGCTCCTCGCGGGGCCGATCGGCGCGTTCCTCGGGATGGCCAACGCGAGCGCGCTGGCCGAGGCGGTGGAGAGCGCCCGCGAGGAGGAGGCGGGTGCCGCGCTGATCTTCGTGAGCAGCCGCATCGAGGACGGCACGTCGATGCTGGTCGTCGACGTGCACGAGGAGTCGCCGCGGGAGGCCGACGCGCTGGCCGCCCGGTACGGCGGCACCCTGGAGCGCCTCCCCGCCAAGGAGTTCGGCGCGCAGGTGCGGGCCGCGCAGAAGGCCGCCTCGCGCAAGGACTGAACCCTACGGCTCCCGCTCCTCGGGGCGCACGTCCACCTCCGGGCACCTGCGGCAGGCCTCCGGCCCCGTCTGGTGCCACCAGGTGCAGCGCGGGCGCAGGGCGCAGCGCGACACCGGGGCCGCGGGCGTGCGGGCCGTGAGCCGGTCGGCGAGGGTGCAGCGCGCACCGTCCCGGTTGAGGCAGTGCGCGACGCAGGGGGACGCCAGGCGCAGGAAGCGGCGCGGCTCGCTCCCCTCCGGCAGCGCGGCCAGGGCCGGTGCGGCGGCGAGCGGGGCGTCCAGGAACCGTACCGGGCCGTCCTCGCGGGTACGGACGCCGAGCACCAGCGCCTCCGGGGCGAAGGCAGCCCCGGAGGGGCACCACAGGTCCTCGGTCACGCGCGCCCGCCGCCCCTCGCCACTCCGCCCCTCACCCCTCCGCCCCTGGCTTCTCCCCCAGCGCCCGTCCCATCCGGACCAGCGCCTCGGTCAGTATCGCCGGGGAGGTGGCGAAGTTGAGGCGCACGCAGCCGGCGCCGCCGGTGCCGAAGACGTGCCCGGAGCTGAGGGCGACGCGGGCGCGGTCGAGGAACAGCCGTGCCGGGCCCTCGACTTCGGTGACCACGCCGGGGCCGTCCAGGGGGGTGTCGTCGTGCAGGCCGAGGCCGGTGCAGTCCAGCCACGCCAGGTACGTGCCCTCGGGTGGGACGTGGCCGATGCCGGGCAGGTGCTCCCCGACCAGGGCACCGAGCAGCGCCCGGTTGGCGTCGAGTCCGGTGAGCAGGGAGTCCAGCCAGTCGCCCGCGTCCCGGAACGCCGCCGTGTGCGCCTGGACGCCGACGTGGCTGGGTCCGTGGCCGACCTCCTCCGGCAGCCGCCGCAGGTCCCCGGCCGCCTCCGGCCCCGCGACGGCGAGGGCCGCCTTGAGCCCGGCCAGGTTCCAGGCCTTGGAGGCGGACATCAGGCAGAAGCCGTCCTCGGCGCCGGGCACGCTCAGGTACGGCGTGAACCGCGCGCCGGACAGCACCAGCGGGGCGTGGATCTCGTCGGCGACCACCCGCACCCCGTGGCGCCGGGCGAGCGCGGCGACCGCCTCCAGTTCCGTACGGGTGTGCACCACGCCGGTCGGGTTGTGCGGGTTGCTCAGCAGGAACGCGGCGCGACGGCCCCGCGCCCCGGTCCGTACGAACGCCTCCTCCAGTGCGCCGAGGTCCATCCGCAGGTCGGGGCCGAGGGGCGCTTCGAGGACCCGGCGGCCGTCGTGCGCGACGAACGCGTAGAACGGCGGGTAGACGGGCGGGCACACCACCACCGCGTCCCCCGGGTCCGTGACCAGGCGCAGCACCTCGACGACCCCGAGCATCACGTCGGGCACCAGCGCGGTGTCGGGGACGCGCAGGCCGTCCCAGCCCCAGCGCGCGGAGGCGAACGCGGCGAGCGCCTCCGCGTAGGCGGTGCCGTACGCGTACCCGGTGTCACCCAGGTCGACCGCGCGGTGCACGGCCTCGGCGACGGGCGGGGCGAGCGGGACGTCCATCTCGGCCACCCACAGCGGCAGTACGTCCTCGGGGTGGGCCCGCCACTTGGCGCTGCCGCGCCGGCGCAGTTCGGCCAGGGACACGCGGACCAGCGGGTCGGTGCGGCCGGCCCCCACGGGCGCCTGCGGGATCGTGTGCTCGCTCATGCGGTACTCCCCCCGGCCCACTGGCGGGCGGGCCTTCGAAGGTGTCCGCGCGGCGGTGCCCCGCCGCGCGGGAACGGGGTGCCCTGCTCGTGCGGGTCGCCTAGTCTCTCTGGGTTGCCGCAGCGAGGAGGAGACGAACGATGCCGGAACGCTACCCGCCCGTCGAGCCGTACGACCACGGCATGCTCGATGTCGGCGACGGCCACCGGGTGTACTGGGAGGTCGGCGGCAACCCTGACGGCAAGCCCGCCGTGGTGCTGCACGGGGGACCCGGTTCGGGCGCCGGGCCTGCCTGGCGGCAGCTCTTCGACCCCGCCGCGTACCGCGTCGTCCTCCTCGACCAGCGCGGCTGCGGGCGGAGCACGCCCGACGCGGCGGACCCGGCGACCTCGCTGGAGACCAACACCACCGCGCACCTGATCGCCGACCTCGAACTCCTCCGGAGGCACTTGGGGGTTGAGGCGTGGCTGGTGCTCGGCGGCTCGTGGGGCGTCACGCTGGCCCTGGCGTACGCGCAGCAACACCCTTCGTCCGTCTCGGAGTTGGTGCTGTTCAGCGTGACGAACACCACGCGCCGCGAAGTGGACTGGGTCACCCGGGACATGGGCCGGGTCTTCCCGCAGGAGTGGGAGCGGTTCCGTGACGCCGTGCCCGAGGACGAGCGGGAGGGGAGCCTGGTCGACGCGTACGCCAGGATGCTGGCCGACCCCGATCCGGCCGTCAGGGAGCGGGCGGCGCGGGAGTGGTGCCGCTGGGAGGACACGCACGTGGGAACGCACCCGGGGCACGCGCCCGACCCCCGGTACGAGGACCCGGCGTTCCGGATGCGCTTCGCGCGGCTGGTGACGCACTACTGGCGGCACGCGGCGTTCCTGGAGGACGGTGCGCTGCTGCGGGACGCGGGGAAGCTGGCCGGGATCCCGGGCGTGCTGGTCCACGGGCGGCTCGACATCAGCGGTCCGCCGGACACGGCGTGGAACCTGGCTCGGGCCTGGCCGGACGCGGAGCTGGTGCTGGTCGGGGACGAGGGGCACGGCGCGGGGCTGACGACGACGCGGGCGCTGCTGGCGGCGACGGACCGGTTCCGCCCGTAGGGACCGGCCCTCGTGAAAGGCGCGGGGTGGTGCGGGTGGACCCCGCGCGCCGGGCGCGCGCTTCCACCGGTCCGCTCCCGGGGGCCGCGCCCGCCCCCGTCTCCTTGACCTCAAGTTAAGTCGAGGTCATAGGTTCCTCCCATGAGCATGGAATCCACCGCGTGGACACAGCTCCACAACGTCATGACCGCGCAGCGCGAGCGGCGCCCCTTCGACCCCGCCACGGTCCGCAGGATCGGGGCGTTCGCCCGGCCGCACCGGCGCCGCATCGCACTGTTCCTGATGGTCAGCATCGTCACGGCGCTCCTCGCGGTGGCCACTCCGGTGCTCGCCGGACGGGTCGTGGACGCGATCGTCAACGGCGGCGAGAGCGGGACGGTCGTCCGGCTCGCCCTGCTGATCGCCGTGATCGCCGTCGCGGAGGCGGCGGTCGGCATCGTGAGCCGCTGGCTCTCGGCGACGCTGGGCGAGAACCTGATCCTGGACCTGCGCAAGGCCGTCTTCGACCACGTGCAGCGGATGCCGGTCGCCTTCTTCACCCGTACCCGTACGGGAGCCCTGGTCAGCCGCCTCAACAACGACGTGATCGGCGCCCAGCGGGCCTTCAGCAACACGCTGTCCGGCGTGGTGAGCAACCTGGTGACGCTGGTGCTGACCCTGGTGGTGATGCTGGGGATCTCCTGGCAGATCACCCTGCTCGCCCTGGTGCTGCTGCCCGTCTTCGTCCTGCCCGCCCGGCGGATGGGCAGCCGGATGGCGCGCATGCAGCACGAGGCGGCCGAGCACAACGCGGCGATGGGCACCCGGATGACGGAGCGCTTCTCGGCGCCCGGGGCAACGCTGGTGAAGCTGTTCGGGCGGCCGGCCGACGAGTCGGCCGAGTTCACCGCGCGGGCCCGGCGGGTGCGCGACATCGGGGTGCGCACGGCGATGGCGCAGACGGCGTTCATCACCGCGCTGACCCTGGTCTCCGCGCTGGCCCTCGCCCTGGTCTACGGCCTCGGCGGCTACTACGCGCTGCACGGGCGGCTCGAAGCGGGCGCGGTCGTCGCCCTCGCCCTGCTGCTGACCCGGCTGTACGCGCCGCTGACCGCGCTGGCCGGGGCCCGGGTCGAGGTGATGAGCGCCCTGGTCAGCTTCGAGCGGGTCTTCGAGGTGCTCGACCTCAAGCCGCTGATCGTGGAGAAGCCGGACGCGCGGGAGGTCCCGCAGGGGCCGGTGTCCGTGGAGTTCGACGACGTGCGGTTCGGCTACCCGTCGGCGGACAAGGTGTCGCTGGCCTCCCTGGAGGAGGTGGCGACGCTGGACACCCGGGGCGGCGAGGAGGTGCTGCACGGGGTGTCGTTCCGGGCCGAACCGGGCCAGACGGTGGCGCTGGTGGGGTCCTCGGGCGCGGGCAAGTCCACGGTGGCGCAGCTGCTGCCGCGCCTGTACGACACCGACGCCGGGGCGGTGCGCCTGGCCGGCGTGGACGTCCGCGACCTGAGCGCGGACTCGGTGCGGGACACGGTGGGGATGGTGACGCAGGACGGGCACCTCTTCCACGACTCCGTCCGCGCCAACCTGCTGCTCGCCAGGCCGGACGCCTCGGAGGACGACCTGTGGGACGCGCTGCGGCGGGCCCGGCTGGACGGCCTGGTGGCGTCGCTGCCGGACGGCCTGGAGACGGTGGTGGGCGAGCGCGGCTACCGGCTCTCGGGCGGTGAGCGCCAGCGCCTGACCATCGCCCGGCTGCTGCTGGCCCGCCAGCGGGTGGTGATCCTGGACGAGGCGACGGCGCACCTGGACAACACCTCGGAGGCGGCGGTGCAGGAGGCCCTGGCCGAGGCCCTGGCGGGCCGGACCGCCGTGGTGATCGCGCACCGCCTCTCCACGATCCGCTCGGCCGACCAGATCCTGGTGGTGGAGGCGGGGCGGATCGTGGAGCGGGGCACCCACGAGGAGCTGCTGCGCCGGGGCGGACGCTACCTGGAGCTGCACCGCACCCAGTTCGAGCGGCCGGGGGAGGCGGCGGCGCGGGGGTAGGACGCATCCTCGTAACTGGCCTGTCCGGTCAGCGGGTTGGCGGATCGTCCGGTCGGCGGTTGGCGGGTCGTCCGGTCGGCGGGCGGGGGTGCGGTGCGCCCCCGCCCGCTCCCGCCATCCGTCCGCCACCGCAGTCGGCCCGCTACCGGCGTCCGCCGAACTCCCAGTCGTGCGTCTCGACGCTCGCGTACGCGTCCGCGCCCAGCACCGCCCTCGCCCGCTCCGGGCTGTCGGCCCGCACCAGGGCCGCCGTGCCCACCCAGGTGCCGCCGTCGTCGGAGAGCAGCGGGCCGAACGCGATCAAGTCGTCGCGGTCCGACGGGAGTTCCGGTCCGTCACCCTCGGGGGCGCCGAGGGCCAGGACCAGGTGGCGGGCCCCCTCGGTGGGGCCGCCGGGGAAGTCCCACATGGTGCGGCCGAGCAGGTTGCGCCAGCGCCGCACCATCACGTCCCGGAACGCGCCCGCCTGGTAGTTGGGTTCGTCGAACGCGAACGCCCGGGCAGCGGCGGGGTCCGGCAGATCGACGATGTGGACGCTCCCGGTGGGCGTCTCGCCGTCCGCGGCGAAGGTCGGACCGCGCGCGATCAGTTCGGCCGCGTACCCGTCCATGTACGACCAGTGCGCTTCGGTCAGTTCCTCGCGCAGGCCGGTGGAACCGGCGCGGTCGCGGTGGTAGCAGAAGTACTCCATGATCACGGACCCTCTCCCGGCGACGGGCCCGCGCACAAGCCCATGTGGCACGGCCGCCGCGTGCGCGGCTGAGGCGGGGGCGCCGCCGGTGGTCCCGGCGGCGCCGGCCGCTTCAGCGCCCCCGTGCCGTCGCCGGGCGGGCCGTGCCCGTCAGGACCGTGCGGTGGATGGGGGTGCGGGTGGTGGTGAGCGGGGCGCCGGTGCCGCCCTGGCGGACCGCGACGATCTCGGCCGCGATGGACAGGGCGGTCTCCTCCGGCGTACGACCGCCCAGGTCCAGGCCGATCGGCGACCTCAGCCGGGCCAGCTCCGGCTCGGTGAGGCCCACTTCGCGCAGTCGGCGCAGCCGGTCCTCGTGGGTGCGGCGCGAGCCCATCGCCCCGACGTACGCGGCCGGGCGGCGCAGCGCCTCCTCCAGGAGCGGCACGTCGAACTTGGCGTCGTGGGTGAGGACGCACAGGACGGTCCTGGCGTCGGTGGCCGTGCCCTTGAGGTAGCGGTCCGGCCAGTCGGCGACGACCTCGTCCGCGTCCGGGAAGCGGGCCCGGGTGGCGAAGACCGGGCGGGCGTCGCAGACGGTGACGTGGTAGCCGAGGAACGCGCCGATCCTGACCAGGGCGGCGGCGAAGTCGACCGCCCCGAACACGATCATGCGGGGCGGCGGGGCGCTCGACTCGACCAGGAGGGTCACGCCTCCCGGACAGAGCGACCCGTCCTCGCCGACCTCGACGGTGCCGGTGCGGCCCGCGTCCAGCAGGGCGCGGGCCTGCTCGACGGCGGTGCGGTCGAGGACCGGGCCGCCGCCGAGCCCGCCCTGGTGGGTGCCGTCGGGCCGGACGAGCAGGGCGGCGCCGAGCAGCCGGTCCGGGCCGCGCACCACCCGTACGACCGCCAGCGGCTCGCCCGCGCTCGCGCCCTCGACGGCGGTGGTGAGCACGTCCCGGCCCGGCAGGCCCGCCCGGACCGGGACGACCAGCACCTCGACCGTGCCCCCGCAGGTCAGGCCGACGGCGAAGGCGTCCTCGTCGCTGTAGCCGAACCGTTCGCGCAGGACCGTGCCGTCCGTCAGGGCCCGCTCGCACAGTTCGTACACGGCGCCCTCGACGCAGCCGCCGGAGACCGAGCCGACCGCGGTGCCCCGGTCGTCGACGGCCAGGGCCGCACCGGGGCCGCGCGGGGCGCTGCCGTCGACGCCGACGACGGTCGCGACGGCGAAGTCCCGGCCCTGTGCGGCCCACGCGTGCAGTTCCGCCGCGATGTCGAGCACGGCCGTCAGCTCCCGGCGTGCGCGTCCAGGACGCGGTCGGGGCGGATCGGCAGGTCGCGGTGGCGCACCCCGGTGGCGTGCCAGACGGCGTTGGCGATGGCGGCGGCCGTGCCGACGGTGCCGATCTCGCCGATGCCCTTCATGCCGACCGGGTCGTCCTCGGGCGCCGGGTCGTCGATCCAGTCGGCCTCGACGTCGGGCACGTCGGCGTGCGCGGCGATGTGGTACCCGGCGAAGTCGGCGTTGGCCAGGGCGCCGGACCGGGCGTCGCGGACCGCCTCCTCGTGCAGCGCCATGGACAGGCCCCAGATCATGCCGCCGGTCAACTGGCTGCGCGCGGTCAGGGGGTTGACGATGCGTCCGGCGGCGAAGATGCCGAGCAGCCGGCGGACCCGGACCTCGCCGGTGGCCGTGTCGACGGCGACCTCGGCGAACTGGGCTCCGTACGCGTGCCGTTCGCGCTTGGTGAGGGCGCCGACGGCGGTCTCGGTGTCGGCGTGCACGGTCAGTCCCTCCGGCGGGACGTCGACGCCGAGCGCCAGGCGCTCGCGCAGCTCGCGGCCCGCCATGATGACCGCGAGGCTCCAGGAGCGGGTACCCATGGAGCCGCCGGCCAGGAACGCGGGGCCGAAGTCGCTGTCCGCGATCAGCAGCCGGACCTGCTCGAAGGGCACGTCGAGGGCGTCGGCGGCGACCTGGGTGAGCGCGGTGCGGGCGCCGGTGCCGATGTCGGCGGCCGTGATCCGCACCGTGAAGGTGCCGTCCGCCTCGGCGGTGGCGCTCGCGGTGGAGGGCACCAGGCCGGTGAAGAACGACGACGCGGCGGTGCCGGTGCCGATCAGCCAGCGGCCCTCGCGGCGCACCCCGGGACGCGGGTCGCGGCCGGCCCAGCCGAAGCGCCGGGCGCCCTCGGTGAAGCACTCGAGCAGGCGGCGCACGTCGAAGGGCAGTCCGGAGACGGGCCCGACGGCGGGCTCGTTGCGGGCGCGCAGCTCGATGGGGTCGATGCCGGTCAGTTCGGCGAGCTCGTCCAGGGCGCACTCGACGGCGAAGGAGCCGGGGGCCTCGCCGGGGGCGCGCATGAAGGTGGGCGTGGGCACGTTGAGGGCCACCACGTTGTTGGTGGTGCGGTGGCCGGGCGCGTCGTACATCGTGCGGGCGTACCCGGCGGCGGCCTCGACGAACTCCTTGACCGTGGAGGTGGCGGAGGTGGAGGTGTGGTCGAAGGCGTGCAGCCGGCCCTCGGTGTCCGCGCCGAGGCGCACGTGCTGGATCGTGGGGCTGCGGTAGCCGATGAGCGAGAAGGTCTGACGGCGCGTCATGGAGACGCGTACGGGCCGTCCGAGGACCTGGGCGCCCATCACGGCGAGCGCGAGGTGCGGGCGCACCTGGCCCTTGCTGCCGAAGCCGCCGCCGACGTGCTCGGAGCGCAGCCGCACCAGGGAGGGGTCGATGCGGAAGAGGGCGGCGAGGTCCTGGGCGGTGGCGTAGGCGCCCTGGCTGGAGTCGATGACGTCCAGGCGGTCCCCGTCCCAGCGGGCCATGGCCGCGTGCGGCTCCATGGGGTTGTGGTGCTCCTCGGGCGTGGTGTACGTGCGGTCCACGACCACGGCGGAGGCGGCGAGTTCGGCCTCGACGTCGCCCTTCTCGGTCCGGCCGGGGCCGCCGGCCGAGCCCGCGACGGTGTAGGCGCCGGGGTGGTCGGCGCGGAAGCCGGTGTCGTACGGCTCGGTGTCGTAGCGCACGACGAGCGCGTCGGCGGCCTCGCGGGCCTGCTCCAGGGTCTCGGCGAGGACGCAGGCGACGGGCCAGCCGGCGTGCGGGACCCGGTCGTGCTGGAGGATCTCGGCGGTGGGGTCGGGCCCGAACAGTCCGATGAAGCCCTCGGCCAGCCGGGGCGCGTTGCCGTGGTGCAGGACCGACAGCACGCCGGGCATCCGCAGTACGGGCGCGTCCTCGACGGCGGTGATGCGGCCGTGGGCCACGGTGGACAGGACGAGCCAGCCGTGGGCGAGGTCCTCGGCGGGGAACTCGGCGGCGTAGCGGGCGGCGCCGGTGACCTTCTCGCGGCCCTCGATGCGGGTGCGGGTGGCGCCCACGGCCCGCAGGCGGCGTTCGGCGGCGGTGGTCATCGCGCGGCCTCCTCGGTGAGTTCGGTCAGGACGGCGGTGACGAGGTTGCGCAGCAGGGTGATCTTGTAGCCGTTGTCGGCGAGCGGCCGGGCCGCGGCGAGCTCCGCGTCGGCCGCGGCGGCGAAGGCCTCCGCGGTGGCGGGTCCGCCGGTGAGCGCGGCCTCGGCGGCGCGGGCGCGCCAGGGGCGGGAGGCGACGGCGCCGAGGGCGAGGCGGACGTCGTGGACGGTGCCGTCGCGCACGTCGAGCGCGGCGGCGAGGGAGCCGATGGCGAAGGCGTAGGAGGCGCGCTCGCGGACCTTGCGGTAGCGGGAGTGCGCGGCGACGGGCGCGGGCGGCAGCGTGACCCCGGTGACCAGGGCGCCGACGGGCAGCGCGGTCTCCAGGTGGGGCGTGTCGCCGACCGGCCGGTAGAAGTCCTCCAGCGCCAACTGGCCAGGCCCGTCCAGGGTTTCGTACGTGACGACGGCGTCGAACGCGGCGAGCGCGACGGCCATGTCGGAGGGGTGCACGGCCACGCAGTGCGCGCTGGCGCCGAGGATGGCGTGGTTGCGGTGCTCGCCGTGCACGGCGGCGCAGCCGCTGCCGGGGGTGCGCTTGTTGCAGGGCGCGGCGGCGTCGGTGAAGTAGCCGCAGCGGGTGCGCTGGAGGAGGTTGCCGCCGACGGTGGCCATGTTGCGCAGCTGTCCGGAGGCCCCGGCCAGGACGGCCTGGGTGAGGGCCGGGTAGCGCAGGCGCACGCGCGGGTCGGCGGCCAGGTCGCTGTTGGTGACGGTGGCGCCGATGCGCAGGCCGCCCTCGGGGGTGTCCTCGATGCGGTCGAGCGGCAGTTCGCGCACGTCGACGAGGAGGGCGGGGCGCTCGACCCCGGACTTCATCAGGTCGACGAGGTTGGTGCCGCCGCCCAGCCAGCGGGCCTCGGGCTCGGCGTCGACCAGGGCGAGGGCGGCGGGCACGTCGGTGGCCCGCCGGTAGGCGAACTCCCTCATGCGGCGGCCCCCTTGTCGGCGCCGGTGCGCCCGTCCGTCGCGTCCGCGGCCTCGGCGGCCTGGGCGACGGCGCGGACGATCGACACGTACGCGCTGCAGCGGCACAGGTTGCCGCTCATGCGTTCGCGGATCTCCTCGGCGGTCAGCGGCGCGGGTGGCTGCTGCGGCCGTACGTCGGCGGTGGCGGCGCTGGGCCAGCCCGCGGCGTGCTCGTCCAGGACGGCGATGGCGGAGCAGATCTGGCCGGGGGTGCAGTAGCCGCACTGGAAGCCGTCCTGGTCGAGGAAGGCCTGCTGCACGGGGTGCAGCCGGTCGCCCTCGGCCACGCCCTCGATGGTGGTGATCTCGCGGCCCTCGGCGGCGACGGCGAGCTGGAGGCAGGCGACGGCGCGCCGCCCGTCGACCAGGACGGTGCAGGCTCCGCACTGGCCCTGGTCGCAGCCCTTCTTGGTGCCGGTCAGGTCGAGGTGCTCGCGCAGGGCGTCGAGCAGGGTGGTGCGGTGGTCGACGGGGAGGGTGTGCTTCTCCCCGTTGACGGTGAGGGTGACGACGCTGGACGTCGCTGAGGTCATCTCGGCTCTCTTCTCGGTGTGCGAGGTGCGGTGCGCTTGCGCGGACCGTGGGTCGAACGGGAGGGAGATCGCGGTGAGTTCGCCGGGTCCTTGGGTGGTGCCGATTCCTGTGCTGCCGTACGACGGGCCGTCGGGCGGGACGCCGGACCGGACGAGTCCTGGCGTGCTGCCGTGGGCGTCTGCGGGCGGAATTCGTCGTCGGACCCGTCCACGCCGACCCGCTTCGGCACTAGGGTGGACAGCGAACGGACAGCTGTCCGGATAGTTGAACCTAGTGGACAGCTGTCCGCTTAGCAAGGCTGTTACCGGCTGTGCCGGGACGCGACGCGGGCCGTGCCGGGAAAGGGACGCACCGATGGCGACAGAAGAGCGGGGATGCCCCGGCCCGCCCGCGCGCATGCGCCTGGACGCCCAGCGCAACCGCCAGCGCATCCTGGAAGTGGCCCTCGCCGAGCTGACCCGCGACCCGGACGTCCCGCTGAGCGGGATCGCCAGGAAGGCGGGCGTCGGCCAGGGCACGTTCTACCGGCACTTCCCCGACCGCGAGTCGCTGATCCTGGAGGTGTACCGCTTCGAGGTCCAGCAGGTGTACGAGACCGCCGCGCAGCTGCTCGCCTGCGAGCCGCCCGACCGGGCGCTGCGCCAGTGGATGGGGCGGCTGGCCCAGTACGCGACCACGAAGGCCGGGCTGGCGGACGCGATGAGCCGGTCCACCCGAGCCCCCGCGAGCACCGCCCGCTGGGGCCACGCCCCCGTGACCGACGCCGTCTCCCTGCTGCTCGCCGCCAACGAGGCGGCCGGGACGATCCGCCCCGGGATGACGCCCGAGGACTTCCTCCTCGCCATCGCGGGCCTGTGGCAGCTCGGCGCGCACGCCGACCGCGAGGCCCTGGCCGAACGGCTGCTCGACTTCGTGATGGACGGCCTGCGGGCGGGGGCCCCGGGGCCGCCCGGCGCGAGCCCGTAGGAACCGGGCGCGTACGGCGGACCGGCGCGTCAGGCGGGACGGCGCGTACCCGTGGCGCCGGGAGCGGACCGCCAGAGCCGGAGCGCGTCCGTGCCGACCGGAGCGCGGCCGGGAAGGAGGCGCATCCGGCCGGGGTGCGGCGGGGGAACTGGGGAGCGACGCGTACCCGTGCCCCCGCACCCTCGGCACGGGGCCGTTCCGTGGGTACGTATGGAACCGTGCCCGGGCCGGGGGGCCTGGGCCGGAAGGAGGTCCAGGTGCGCAGGATCGCGATCGTGGGGGCGGGACACGCCGGGCTCCAGCTGGCGCTGGGGCTGCGGGACGCGGGGTACGCGGTGACGCTGCTCGCCGCGCGGACGCCGCGGCAGGTGCGCGAGGGCCGGGTGACCTCCACCCAGCTGATGTTCGGGCCCGCGCTGGAGATCGAGCGGGCGGCCGGGCTCGCGCTGTGGGACGAGGACGCGCCGGTGATGCCCGGCTTCGAGATGACCTACTGGGACCCGGACGGGCAGCCGGACGTGCCGGAGGCCCGGTTCACCGCGCCGTTCGACGACGAGGTGCGCTCGGTGGACCAGCGGGTGAAGCTCGCCCGGTGGCTGGAACTGTTCGAGGAGCGCGGCGGGCGGGTCGAGTACGGCGAGGCCGGCCCCGACGACGTGGGCGCGCTGGCCCGCTCGCACGACCTGACCTTACTGGCGACCGGACACGGTGGACTCTCCTCGCTGCTCGGTCGCGACGCGCGACAGACGCGCTTCGACCGGCCGCAGCGCGCGCTGGCCTGCTTCTACGTGCACGGGGCCGCGCACGAGGACACCGACCCGGTCTCCGAGGACGCCCGGATCACCGGGGTGCCGCCGGTGGGCGAGGTGGTCGTGATGCGCGCCCTGACCGTCAGCGGCGACTGCGACATCGTGTTCCTCTCGGGCAAGTGGGGCCGGGAGTACGACTGCTGGGACGACCGGCCGGACGTCGCGGACGGCTGGCGCAGAGCCCTCGGCCTGCTGCGCCGCTACGCGCCGTGGGAGTACGAGCGCTTCCGGCACGCCGAGCCCACCGACGCGGGGGCCGCGCTCTACGGGTCGGTCACCCCGGTGGTGCGCCACCCGGTGGCCGCGGTCGGGGGCGGCCGGCACGTCCTGGGCATCGCCGACGCCGTCGCCGTGCACGACCCGATCACCGCGCAGGGCTCGAACAACGCGGCGCGCGCGGCGGCCCGTTACCTGGAGGCCGTCCTGGAGCGGGGCGAACTGCCGTTCTGCGAGGAGTGGATGCGCGAGACGTTCGACGCGTACTGGGAGGGCGCCCGGCACACCCACGCGTTCACCGACCTCATGCTCACCGAGCCGGAGCCCGAGCACGTGTCCCGGATCATGGCGGCTTCCTTCGCGCACCCCGAGGTGGCGCGGCGCTTCACCAACGGGTACGCGGACCCGGCGAGTTACCGCGACTGGCTGATCGACCCCAAGGGCGCCGAGGAGTACCTGGCGCGGTTCGGGGCGTAGGCGGCGTGCGCACCGGGGGCCCGGTGCGCCACGGTGGTCTCCTGGCCCGCTCCGCCGGGAGGCCCGACGTTGATGTCGGATTCCTGCCGGACCCCGGGCCCGGCGGGTGGTTGGGTGTTCCCATGAGCACCTCCCGGGCCGAGCGGTCCCGTCTCTTCCGCTCCCTGCACTCCCCCGCCCGTCCGCTGGCGCTCGCCAACGCCTGGGACGTGGCAAGCGCCCTGGTCGTCCAGGCGGCCGGCGCCCCCGCGATCGCCACCACCAGCGCGGGGGTCGCCTGGTCGCTGGGTTCCCCGGACGGCGACGCGCTGGCGCGCGACCGCGCGATCGACCTGGTGGCCCGGATCGCCTCGGCCGTGGAGGTGCCGGTCACCGCCGACATCGAGGGCGGCTACGGCACCCGGCCCGACGAGGTCGCCGAGACCGTGGAGCGGGTGGCCGCCGCGGGCGCGGTGGGCGTCAACATCGAGGACGCCGACCGGCCGCCCGCCGAGCTGGCCGCCCGCCTAGCGGCGGCCCGGCGCGCCGCGGACCGCGCGGACGGCGGGCTCTTCCTCAACGCCCGCGTCGACACGTACCTGTTCGGGCTCGGCGACCCGGCCGACCGGCTGAAGGACACCCTGGAGCGGGCGCGCGCGTACGTGGACGCGGGCGCCGACGGCGTCTTCGTGCCCGGCGTCGTGGACCCCGCCGTCCTGGCGGAGCTGGCCGCCGGGATCCCCGTACCCCTGAACGCGATGGCCGGTCCCGGTGCCCCGTCGGTGGCCGGGCTCGGGGAGCTGGGGGTGGCGCGCGTGAGCCTGGGGTCGGGCGTGGCCCAGGCCGCGTACGCCGCCGCCCGCCGCGCGGCGCTGGAGCTGTACGGGACCGGGGAGTACGCGTCGCTGGCCGACGGCCTGGACTTCGGCGAGGTCAACGGGCTGTTCCCGGCGGCCCGCTAAGGGAGGGGGCGCGGGGGCTCCGGGCGCGGGTCCCGGGGGCAGGCACACCCCTGCCCCCTCTGTCCCGTCTGCCACAATCGCCCCATGGCTGACCACGACGCGGACCAGGGCTACCTCCTCGACAACCGGCAGTCGGAGGCGGGCGAGCGCTTCGGGGCGCTGGCCGCGCTGTTCGACCCGGTGACCTTCCGGCACGTGGACCGGCTCGGGATCGGCGAGGGCGCCCGCTGCTGGGAGGTCGGGGCGGGCGGCCCCTCCGTACCGCTCGGCCTGGCGCGGCGCGTCGGGCCCTCCGGGACCGTGGTCGCCACCGACATCGACACCTCCTGGACCGCCGCCGTCGCGGGCGGCACCGTCGAGGTGCTGACCCACGACGTGGCGGCCGACCCGCCGCCGCCCGGCTCCTTCGACCTGGTCCACGCCCGGCTGGTCCTGGTGCACGTCACCGACCGCGCCGAGGCCCTGCGGCGCATGGTGTCGGCTCTGAAACCCGGGGGCTGGCTGCTCCTGGAGGACGCCGACCCGATGCTCCAGCCGCGCCTGTGCCCGGACGAGCACGGCCCCGAGGAGCGCCTCGCCAACCGGCTGCGCGACGGGTTCCGCTCGCTGATGGCGGAGCGCGGCGCGGACCTGTCGTACGGGCGCACCCTGCCCAGGACCCTGCGCCGGGCGGGCCTGGCCGAGGTCGGAGCCGACGCGTACTTCCCGATCACCTCGCCCGCCTGCGCCGTCCTGGAGGACGCGACGGTCCGGCAGGTCCGCGGCCTGCTGACCGGGCGGGGCCTGGCCACCGACGAGGAGGTCGAGCGGCACCTGGCGAACGTCGCGTCCGGCAGGCTGGACCTGGCGACGGCCCCGATGGTCTCGGCGTGGGGGCGGCTGCCCTGACGGAGGCGGCGCGCGTCAGGCGCCGGCGGCGAGCTCGCGTCGTACAACCGTGCGGAAGTCGGCCGGCGGGCGGCCGGTGACGCGGGCGACGGTGTCGGTGACGCGGTCCTCCGCGCCCCGGGCGATCTCCACGTCCATCCCGGCCAGCAGCGCGGCGAACTCCTCGGGCAGGTGGGCGCGGTGCAGGTCGCGCAGTTCCTCGTAGCCCAGGCGCTGGTGCGCCACCGGACGCCCGGTCGCCGCGGCGAGTTCGGCAGCCACCTCGTCGTACGACAGGGTGCGCGGCCCGGTCAGGACCAGGTCCGGGCCGGGCACCCGGTCGTCGGTCAGGGCCCGGGCGGCGACCGCGGCGATGTCGTCGGCATCGACGAACCCGACCCGGCCCGTGCCGGTCGCCGACCGTACGACCCCCTCGGCCCGGATGCTCTCGGCGTGCGGGTGCGCGCCGGTGAAGTTCTGCGTGAACCAGGAGGGGCGCAGGACCGCCCACTCCTCGAAGAGGCCGGGCAGCGCGGCGTGCACCGCGCCGGGGCCCGGGCCGCCCGGGGGCACGGCGGAGGAGCTGAGCAGCACCACGCGGCGCACCCCGGCCGCCCGGGCACGGCGCAGGAAGGGCAGCACGACGGCGGCCGGGTCGGGGTCGCCGACGGGCGGCACCAGGTAGACGCGGTCCGTGCCGCGCAGCGCGTCGTCGTGGGTCGCGGGGTCGTACCAGTCGAAGCGCACCGGGTCGGCGCCCGGGACCGGGGCGGCGCGGCGGCTCGCGGCCCGGACCCGGTGGCCGGCGGCGGCGAGGGGGGCGGCGGTGCGGCTGCCGGTGGTGCCGGTCGCGCCGGTGAGGAGGACGGCATGGGTGTCGTTCATCGGGTGGCGCCTTCGGTGAAGTCCGCGCCGGGGGCCTGGACGGCGAGCGGGTTCCAGTAGTCGCGGTAGGCGGTGAAGCGGCCGTCCCGGACGGTGACGACGGCGATGTACGCCATGTCGAACGGCTCCCCGGTCTTCACCAGCCGACCCACGCCCCGCATCTCGGCCACGACGGTGTCCGGGTCGGCGGTCTCGTGGACGCGCAGCTCGGGGAAGTCGCGCAGGTCGATGTGGTCGGCGTAGGGGCGCATGTACGCGGCGATCGCGTCCCGCCCCTCGAGTCGCCCGGGCCAGCCCGGCGGGGCGAAGGGGAACTCCATCAGGCCGTCCTCGGCCCACAGGGCGATCCAGCCGGGGACGTCCTTGTCGAGGAGCAGCCGCAGTCCGTGGCGGAACAGCGCGGCCGGGGCAGCGGGGTGCGGGGCAGATGAGGGCATGGGTGTCTCCGTCGCATACGATACGGACCCGAGGTCCGCTTCACTTCGACCATACGGACCGCCGGTCCGGATTGCAACGAGCGGCGGAACGCGGAGCCGGGCAGCAGGACAACGGGACAGCAGGACCGATGGATCGCCGACCGGCCGACAGCGCACCGCACGCAGCACACCGGCAGAACACCGCACGCACGACGAGGAGCCCACCGCGTGACCGAACGCCGCCCCCGCAAGGACGCCGCCCGCAACCGTGCCGCCGTCCTCGCGGCCGCCGACACGCTCTTCGCCTCCTGCGCGAGCCCCGACGAGGTGACCATGGCCGACGTCGCGGCGGCCGCCGGGGTCGGCAAGGGCACGCTCTTCCGCGCCTTCGGCGACCGCACCGGACTGATCCGCGCCCTCTACGCCGCCCGTCTGGAGCCCCTCCGCGCCGCCGTCGAGGAGGGCCCGGCGCCCCTGGGCCCGGGGACCGCCCCCGCCGAACGGGTGCCCGCCCTGCTCGACGCCGTGCTCTGCTTCAAGCTCGACCACCGCCACCTGGCGGTGGCCCTGGAGCGCGACGGCGGCGACAGCCCGTACGACGCCGAGCACTACGAGCGGTGGCACGCGCTGCTGCGGGACCTCCTCGACGGCGTGCCCGGACTGACCGACAGCGACTTCACCGCGCACGCCCTGCTCGCCGCGACCCGGGCGGACCTCGTGGAGTACCTGGCGGGCGCGAAGGGCGAGCCCCGTGAGCAACTGCGCCTGCGGCTGCGCGCGTTCACGGCCCGGGTGCTGGGCGGCGGGGCTGCCTGAGGGCGGCCGCGCAGGGGCCTCCAGGGGTGGCGCCTGGGCCTCCAGGGTTGCTGGTTGAGGCCTCCAGAGCCGGCGGTCGGGGCCTCCAGGGTTGCTGGTTGGGGCCTCTAGGGTTGGTGATAGCCTCTCGCCCACCCGATCCGGGGCCCCGCGCGGCCCCGTCCGCGCGAGGAAGGCGGCCCATGGCGAGCGAGCGCACCGACGGCGGCGACCGCACCGGGAGCCCGCGCGAGCGCTACCGGGCGCAGGTGCGCGCGGAGGTCTTGGACCACGCCCGGGCGCAGATCGCCGAGGCGGGCCTGGCCGCACTGTCGCTCAACGCCATCGCCAAGCGCATGGGCCTGAGCGGGCCCGCCCTCTACCGCTACTTCGCCGGGCGCGACGAGCTGCTCACCGCGCTCGTCAAGGACGCCTACCAGAGCCTGGCGGACGCCCTGCGCGCCGCCAACTCGCCGCCCGGCGGCCTGGCCGCGCTCGCCCGCGCCTTCCGCGCCTGGGCGCTGGCCGACCCGCACCGCTACTTCCTGCTGTACGGGACCCCGCTGCCCGGCTACCGGGCCCCCGACGACACCACCGCCGTCAGCCGGCGGATCATGCGGGTCCTCCTGGACGCCTGCGCCGCCGCGGGCGCCGTGCCGGCGAGCGGGGCCCCGGTCGTCGCGCATCTGGACGAGCACCGCGCCTGGGCACAGGGGCACCCCGCGCCGCCCGAGGTGCTGCACCGGGCGCTGACCTTCTGGACGCGCCTGCACGGGCTGCTGTCCCTGGAACTGGCCGGGCAGTTCGCGGGGATGGGCTTCGACCCCGAGGTGCTCTACGCGGCCGAGGTCGACGCCCTCACCGGGCGGCGGGACGCCTGATCCGTACGGCGGGCGCCCGGGTTCACAGCCGCGCGGCAGCCAGCCACGCCGCCACCGCCGCCAGCACCAACAGGCAGACGTTCAGGGCGATCTGACGGTCCCCCATGCGCAGGTGCACCCGGATCGCGCCGATCTGGAGCAGCACGAAACCGGTCGCGGCGGCCGGTGCGAGCCAGGGCGCGATCCCCGTCAGGGGCGGCAGCAGCAGCCCGAGCGAGCCGAGCACCTCGACGGCCCCGATGGCCCGCAGGGCGGGCAGCGGGGTGCTGTCGACCCACGCCATCATCGGCCGCAGCCGCTCGGGGTCGCGCAGGACCTTGAGCGCGCCCCCGTAGAGGTAGAAGAGCGCGAGCAGCCCGGCGACGATCCAGTAGGCGACGTCCATGTCCTGCGGTTCCCTGCTTTCCGATGGGGCGGCGGTCCGTCCGGCCGCCCGTGCACCCCGATTCCACCGCGCCCCGCGCCCGTCCGTCCAAGACCCGTTCCGCGCTCCCGATACCCGCTGGGTATCGTGGCGCCATGGAGCTGCGTACCCTGCGCTATTTCGTCGCGGTCGCCGAGGAACTCCACTTCGGCCGGGCCGCCGCCCGGCTGCACATGAGCCAGCCGCCGCTGAGCCGCGCGATCAAGGCGCTGGAGGGCGAGCTCGGAGCCGTACTCCTGGAGCGGTCCCCGGCCGGGGTGGCGCTCACGGACGCCGGGGCGCTGCTGCTCGACGAGGCGCGCGCCCTGCTCGACCAGGCCGAGCGGGTGCGGGACCGGGTGGCCGCGGCCGCCGGGACGCGGGCGCTCACCGTGGGCATCCTGGGCGACGGCACCGACCCGGGGGCGGCCCGGCTGGCCGCCGCGTACCGCGCGCACCATCCGCACGTGGAGGTGCACGTGCGCGACACCGACCTGACCGACCCGACGTGCGGGCTGCACGCGGGCCTGGTGGACGTGGCGCTGACCCGGGGCCCGTTCGACGGGACGGGCCTGGCGGTGCGCGAGCTGAGGTCCGACCCGGTGGGCGTGCTGCTGCGCGCCGACGACCCGCTGGCCGGGCGGGCGGACCTGGTGCTGGCCGAGCTGGCGGACCGGCGGTGGTTCGTCTTCCCGCGGGGCACCGATCCGCTGTGGCAGGACTACTGGAGCGGGGGCGAGCCGCGCGAGGGCCCGGTGGTGCGCGCGGTGCAGGAGTGCCAGCAGGCGGTGCTGTGGAACGGCACGGTGGGGATCGCGCCGCTGCACCACGAGCCCCCGGGCGGTCTGGTCCTGGTCCCGCTCCGCGACATGCCGCCGAACCCGGTGGTGGCGGCGTGGCGGCGCGGCGACCCGAACCCGCTGATCCGGTCGTTCGTGGAGATCGCGAGCCGGGTGTACCGGGAGGCCTGACCCCGGGGCGTCAGGGGCGGGACGGCGACGGGGTGGCGCGCTTGAAGGCGCGGATCACCGGGGCGGTCTCGACGTGGTCGATGCCCGGCAGCTCCGCGAGCCGCCGGGTGAGGTAGCGGTAGAGGTCGTCGCCGTCCCGGAAGACGGCGACGACCATGAGGTTGGTCGCCCCGGTGGTGGCCGCGCAGAAGGTCACCTCGGGGTGCCCGGCGACGGCCTCGCCGGTCTCCGCCAGCCGCGCGGGCGGTACGGAGGCCCACAGGTAGGCGGTCGTGGCGCGGCCGAGCAGCCGGGTGTCGAGGTCCACGTCGAAGCCGAGGATCCCGGCGGCGCGCAGGGCCTCGACGCGGCGCGCGACCCGCGAGGGCGACCAGCCGGTCGCGGCGGCGAGCACCGGCCCCGGGGCCCGGCCGTCCTCGGCCAGCGCCCGCAGCAACGGGCGGTCGGCGTCGTCGAGGGCGGTCGCGCCGACCGCGTTTCTGAACACCGGTGTGATGCGCGCGAGTTGAGGTGCCGTCAACTCATCGGCGCCGTACATCCCTTGATCGTTGCCGCGGGTGAAGACGTGCAGCACCTCGTGCGCTCCCAGCGCGAGGACCGGCGCGGTGCGCTGGAGCCGGTCCAGGAGCAGTTCGTCGCGCTCGCGCGCCGTCCACGACCGCAGGCCCGCGCAGAGTTCCGTACCGCCGGAGAGCAGGTTGACCCAGCGGGTGTCCTCGCGCCGGGCCAGCGCCCGCGCGACCTCGGCAGCGGCGCCGGGCGCACAGCTCACCCGGACCAGCCACTCGGCGCCGCCGAGGCGCCGCGCGTCGACCACGCCCACCACCCGTACGAGGCCCAGCGCGCGCAGGCGCGCGTAGCGGCGGGCCAGGGTGCGGTCGGAGACGCCGAGCACTCCGGCGATCCTGGCGAAGGGTGCTCGGCCGTCCACGTACAGCGCGCGCAGCAGCCCCCGGTCGACCGCGTCGAGCGTGACGGATTCCCTCAGCACGCCTCCGAGGATGTCAGTTCCCGTCGGGGAACGGCGATGTGGCGTGTGCGCGGCGTCCCCGGGCCGACACTTCTCGCCGCCAGCGTTCCGCGACCCCGGGAGGCCCCCGCGCCATGACAAGGACCACTGACACCACGCGCGTGACCGAGGAACTCGCCCTGATCGGCTCGGACGCGCCGTCGCGCGTGCTGGAACGGGACGAGGAGGCGCTGCTCGCTCCCCCGCACCCGGGCAGGCTGCCCGTCGCCCTGTGGCGGGAGCAGGAGCCGTTGACCGTCGCGCACTTCGCCCAGCGGCACGAACAGCGGCCGTTCGCGCCGCCGCGCGGGGTGTTCGAGCACGAGCGGCTGCGCGTGGAGTGGCAGACCATGCACGACGAGCGCCAGCCCTTCTACCACCGCAACTGCGACGTCGACGAGCTGTCGTACCAGATCGCGGGCGAGCGCACCCTGCTGACGGAACTGGGCGTGGTCGAGCACCGGCCGGGCGACCTGTGCCGCATCCCGCGCGGGGTCGCGCATGACAACTACGGCCGCAGGGAAAGCCACTTGCTCTTCTACAGTCCCGCGCCGGTGGTGGCGGAGAGCCCGGCCGTACGGACGTCGGGGACGCCCTCCCCGCCGTTCCCCGGCTGGCGGCCCGGGCCCGTCAACGAGGCGGTGACCACGGGCATGGGCGCCCCCGGGTGCGACGTCGCGGTGTTCCCGGTCGACGAACAGCTCCTGCTCGACCGCGTCCACCAGGGCCCCGAGCGCCTCGACGTCCTCACGGCGGCCGGACCCGAGGGCCTGGTGTGGCACTACCGGGGGGACGGCTTCCGGCTGGGCAGCGCGGCGCTGCCGGACGCGGACGGGCGTACGTACCGGCGGACCCTGGACGCCGACGAGGTCCAGTACCAGATCAGCGGCCACCGCACGCTCGTGAGCCAGCGCGGGGTCGTGGAGCTGGTCCCGGGCGACCTGGTACGCGTCCCCGTCGGGGTGGCGCACACCAGCTTCGCGGACGGGCCGAGCAGCCACCTCGTCCTGCTCTCCGCACGGGAGTTGAGGCAGGTGGCGCCCACCGACCGCACCGCGGAGCCGTGCACGGCCGAGCGGCTGGCCACGCTGCGGAAGGGGCGCCGGTGAAGGTCCAGCTGCTGCGCGCCTTCGGGGGCGCCGACCGGTTCGAGCCCGCCGACCTGCCGGTGCCGGTGCCCGCCCGGGGCGAGGTGCGGGTACGGGTGGCGGCGCTGGGGGTCAACGGCCTGGAGTGCAGGCTGCGCGCGGGGCAGCTCCAGGACCTCTTCCCGACCCCGCTGCCGGCCGTGCTCGGCAAGGAGGTCGCCGGGACCGTCGACGCGGTGGGGCCCGGGACGGACGGTCCCGCGGTGGGCGACCGGGTCGTCGGCTTCACCGGGTCGGGGTCGTACGCGCAGTACTGCACGGCCCGGGTGGAGGCGCTGGCCGCGGTGCCGGACGGGGTCCCCTTCGCGTCCGCGGTCACCCTGCCGGTGGCCGTGGAGACGGCCGCGCGCGGCCTCGACTCCCTCGCGGTGCGACCGGGTTGGACCGTGGTGGTCAACGGCGCCTCGGGACCGGTCGGCAGCGCGGCCGTGCAACTCCTGCGCGAGAGGGGCGCCTTGGTCGTCGGCACGGCGTCGGAGCGCAACCAGGCGTACGTGGAGTCACTGGGCGCGCGTGCCGTGCGGTACGGGGACGGGGCCGGCGAGCGGATCCGGGCGGCGGCGCCGTACGGCGTGGACGCGGTGTACGACGCCGCCGGGCACGGATTCTGCTCCCTCGCCGTCGAGTTGACCGGGGACCCCCGTCGGGTGGTGACGATCGCCGATCCGGGGGCGGCGGCCCTGGGCGTCCACCTCTCCACCGGCAGCCGGCGGCCGGTGGCCGCCCCGTTCGTCCCGGTGCTGCCCCGGCTCGCGGCCGGCACGTTCCGTACGGTCGTCGACCGCGTCTACCCGCTGGCCGACATGGCCGCGGCCCACGCGCGGGTGGAGTCGGGGCGGGCGCACGGGAAGGTGGTGGTGACGGTGGACTGAGACCCGGGGCCGGTCACGCCCCGGGGCGTGGGCGCGGCGGCCGTACGGCGATCAGGCTCCGGGCGTGGGGGCAGCGGCCGTACGCCGGTCGCGTCCCGGGACGTCGGCACGCCACCCGCACCGGTGGTCACGTCCCGGGACGTGGGCCGCTCAGCTCCAGGTCCGTGTGCACAGGACGAGCCGATAGCCGTCCGGGTCCTCCACGGTGACGCCGTGCTCGTCCCAGTACGGGTTGTGCGCGGGGACGCGCCTGCCGCCCGCCGCCTCCAGGCGCGCGACGAGCTCCTCGTCCACGGGCGCGCCGAGGTAGGCGACGAACAGGTCGTCGACCGTGGGCGCCGGGTCCAGCGGCCGGTCCGGGTCGCGGGTCAGCTCGAAGTGCCAGCCGCCGCCCTCCGGGCCGACCATGAGCAGGTCGTGCTCGCCCGCCACCCGCTCGGTGGTGCGCCACAGGACGCTCAGGCCCAGCGCCTCCACGTAGAAGCGCTCGGCCGCGGCGAGGTCGCGCGACGGGCGGGCGACCCGGACGTGGGTGCTCGCGTCGATCACTTCGCGGCCTCCAGGGCGGCACGCCACTCCGGGCTGTCGACGTAGTGGTTGTCGTACTTCTCGGAGGTCGCGGCGAGCTCCTTGAAGTCGGCCTCGCCGCGCATCACCCGGCCCAGCAGGCGCAGGTAGTCGAAGCGGCCCATGCCGGGGGTGAACACGAAGAGCACGTCGGCCTCGCAGCCGGGGGCGGCGGCGAACGCGTGCGGGGTGTGCGGCGGTACGGCGAGGAAGTCACCGGCCCCGAGCAGCGTCACCTCGTCGTCGACGAGGACCTGGAGGGTGCCGCTGATGACGAAGAACAGCTCCGTGGCGCGGGTGTGGAAGTGGGACGGGGCGCCGGGCGCGCCGGTGGCGAACGTGGAGCGGTAGACGGTGAACCCGCCCTCGCCGGGCTCGGCGTCGGCGAGCAGGGTCATGACGCTGCTGGGGTCCGCGCAGCGCTCGGCGTCGGCGTGACGGGTGAGGACCGGGGCGGTGCGGGGGCTGTCGGCGCTCTGGGGGGCGTCGGCGGTCATGGCGGCTCTCCTGCGGATTCGGCCTGCGCCACGGATCCGGGCTGCGGCCCCGGGCCACGGCTCCGGGGTGCGCCTTCGGGCTGCGGCTTCGGCTGGGGTGAACATCGGGCGGGTGCGCGGTGAGCCTCTCGGCATCGGCGTCCGGGGAGAAGCTAATCGGACCGGTCCTGATTGATCAACTGCATTGGTCCGCCGTCACGATGGCCGTGTCACGTCCCCGCTCCGTCTCGGGACCGTAACGGGCTGAGCCGGTCCGGGGACGGGCTCGTACCCCCTTTCGACGGCACCGGGAGGTCCGGGGCCGACGACGTGGGGAGAGCCCGATGATCCAGAAGCGCTTCGCGATGGCCGCCACGGCCGCCACGGCCGGCGTGCTGCTGCTGACCGCCTGCCAGGGCGGTGGCGCCTCGACGGACCAGGGCGGCGGGGCGCCCGCGGCCGCCCAGGGGAGTACGGGTGCCGGGCTCGACTTCCTGAGCGGTACGGCCCGTACGAACAAGGCGCCGGCCAGGACGGGCGACTGGGCCAACGATCCCGGGCAGCCCGCCACCCGGCCCGCCGCCAAGCGGTGGGTACAGCTCAGCGCCGCGCGGGCGGGGGGCCTCGATCCGGTCGTGGTCAACGGTGCGGGCTTCACGCTCTACCGCTTCGACAAGGACACCGCGAACCCGTCGAAGTCGGTCTGCGACGGCGCGTGCGCCACCACCTGGCCGCCCGTCGTCATCGCCCCGGGCGGCCGGATCTTCATCGACGGGGTGAAGAAGTCCGACGTCGGCGTGGTCAAGCGCACCGACGGAAGCCTCCAGGTCACCCTGGGCGGCTGGCCCGTCTACCGCTTCAGCAAGGACCTCAAGCCCGGGGACACCAACGGGCAGGGCGTGGGCGGCACCTGGTTCGGCGTCACCCCGGACGGCGGGAAGGCCGCGGGCGGCGGGACCGGCGGGGGCGCCGGGTCGGACGGGCCCGCCACCAGTGTCACGCTCTCCGACGAGAAGGACTTCGGCGACCCCTCCGAGGGCCTCGCGGGCACCGGCTGCCACAACGTCGCACGGGAGGACCGCGCCTCCTCGCTCCAGGCGTCGGGGACCCTCAAGATCTGGTCCGAGAAGGACTGCAAGGGCACGTCCAAGGTGGTCGGGGGCAACGTCGCGGACCTGTCGGCGATCGGCTTCGACGACACCATCTCGTCGGTCCGCCTCGGCTGAGGCCACGGTCCCGGTCGAGGCCCGGTCAGCCGGGCGGCGCCGTGCTCCCCGCGAGCCCCGGGGAGCACGGCGCTCAGCCCTGTCGCACCAGGGCCCCACCACGGTGGGCCGCACCCACCACCGCTTCCACGGACGGGATGTGACGGTCGGTCAGGATCTGTTCCAGTTCGCGCACGATGCGGACCGGAGCCCCCGGGTCGTTGAAGACGGCCGTGCCCACCGAGACAGTCGAGGCGCCCGCCGCGAGGAACTCCAGCGCGTCCAGGCCCGAGCGGATGCCGCCCGTGCCGCAGATCGGGACCTCGCGGAACGCGCCCGCGCGCATCGCCGCGTACACCTGGTACACGCACCGCACGGCCACCGGGCGGATGGCCGGGCCCGACAGACCACCCGTGGTGCCCGAGAGCGCCGGGCGCAGCGTGTCCGTGTCGACGACCACGCCCAGCAGGGTGTTGATCAGCGACAGGCCGTCCGCGCCCGCCGCCACGCAGGCCGCCGCGACGTCCGTGACCGAGGTGACGTCGGGCGAGAGCTTGGCGTACACCGGGTGCGCGGGGTCCGCCGCCTCGCGCACCGCCGCGACCACCGCGTGCGAGGCGTCCGCGTTGCAGGCGAAGACGGCGCCCCGGTCGGCGACGTTGGGGCAGGAGATGTTCACCTCGATGCCCACGACACCGGGCAGGCCGCGCAGCCGGGCGGCGCACTGCGCGTACTCCCCCGCGTCGCGTCCGGCGATCGACACGACCGTGCGGGCGCCCTGCTCGTACAGCCAGGGCAGCTCGTGCGCGACGAACGCGTCGATGCCGCTGCCCTGGAGGCCGATGCCGTTGAGCATGCCGCTCGGCGTCTCCGCCATGCGCGGGGTGGGGCGGCCCGAGCGCGGGTAGGGCATGACCGTCTTGGTGATCAGCGCGCCGAGCGCGTCCAGCGGCAGGAACCGGGCGATCTCGCGGCCGTACCCGGCGCAGCCGGAGGCGGTGGTGACGGGGTTGGGCAGGCGGTGGTGGCCGAAGCGGGCGGTGAGGTCGGGCGCCCCGGTCGTCGAGGCCGACGGTGTCGTCGGAGTCGGCGGTGTCGTCGGGGTCGTCATCAGTGCAGTCCCATCGCCTCGGCGCCCTCCAGGTCGGCGGGCAGCATGCCCACCTCGTCCCAGCGCACGGTGTCGCCGTCGAAGCACGGCCCTTCCACGCACGCCCGTACGAAACGCGACGTGCCGTCCTCGCCGACCACCGGCAGGACGCAACTCATGCAGGCCCCGATCCCGCAGGCCATCGCCTCCTCCACGGCCGTCCAGGCGCGCACCCCGTGGTCCCGGGCGGTCTCGGTGACGGCCCGCAGCATGCCCATCGGCCCGCAGGCGTAGACCGCGCTCGCACCGACGGCCTCGATCGCGGCGGGCAGCAGGTCGGTGACCCGGCCCCGCGCCCCGCGCGTGCCGTCGTCGGTGGCGAGGTGGACGCGGCCGGTGAGCGAGCGGGCCTCGGCCACCCCGAACAGCCGCTCGCGGGTGGCGGCGCCGCAGACGAACGCCACGTCCGGCGCCCCGGCGTCGAGGAGCCGCCGCGCCAGCGGGAGCAGCGGCGCGACCCCGTACCCGCCGCCGACCAGGACGGCGGGGCCGGGGCGCTCGGGGACCGGGAAGGGCACCCCGAGCGGGGCGATCACGTCGAGCCGGTCGCCCGGTCGCAGCCGGGCCAACTCACGGGTGCCCGCGCCGCGTTCGGCGAAGACGACCTCGATGGTGCCGCGCGCCGGGTCGGCCCGGTGGAGGGAGAAGGCGCGGCGCAGCAGCAGCGCGGAGGAGCCGGGGCTGCCGACGGCGACGGCGACGAAGTGCCCGGGGAGCACCTGGTCGGCGATCCCGTCGACGGCGAGGACCAGGCGGTGGTACGCACCGGCGGGTTCGAGGGTGGTGACCGTCGCGGTGGTCTGCCGGGGCCGTGCCATGGCGCGCTGCTCCTGGATCGCGGATGTGCCTGTGCCCCCGGATCCCGACGCTAGCCGCGGGGCGGCGGCCCGGCCACGGCCCAAGGTCCCCCGCCTGCGGCCCCGACGGCCCGGAACGGGCGGCCGATGGGCCCGCGGGCGGTGGGCGTGGGCCGCCCGCCCGCGGCCCAGGCATGAGCGACCGGACGGGTCCTAGGCGGTTCCGGTGGCCTCGGTGGTCTCGGTGACCTCGGCCTCGTAGAAGCACAAGTGGTCCTTGATCGCGGCCACTTCGGGCTTGGGGTCGGGGTAGTACCAGACCAGGTCGGCCGTGCCGTCCGGGTGGGAGTAGTAGGACGCGGTGCCCTTGAACGGGCAGTAGGTGTGCGTCTCGGAGGGGACGAGCAGGTCGGTGCGCACGTCCTCGGGCGGCAGGTAGTAGCGGACGGGCAGGCCCGTCTCGAAGAGCATCAGGGGGCGGCGGCTGTCGGCGACCACCTGGCCGTCGCGCACGACGCGCACACGGGCGCTGCCCTCTTTGATCTCGATCTCGTGGCCCTGGGGGGACATCGCGGCTCCTGACGGTCGACGCTGTGGCCCCTCCAGGGTCGCACTGTCCGCGCGGTGCGGTCGGCGTCCGGGGACGCCGACCGCACCGGGCACCCGAACCGGGGCGGCTACAGCGCGCGCTCCAGGCGCTCCGCCATCAGCCGTACGAAGCGGGCCGGCTCCTTGGGCTGGCCGCCCTCGGCGAGCACCGCGAGGCCGTGCAGCAGCTCGGCGCTCTCCGCCAGCCGGGTGCGGTCCTCGCCCTGCTCCTTGAACGCCTGGTTGAGGCCCTTGACCAGCTGGTGCTCCGGATTGAGCTCCAGGATCCGCTTGGCGCGCGGCACTTCCTGGCCCATCGCCCGGTACATGTTCTCCAGGGCGGGGGTCAGGTCGTGCGCGTCGGAGACGACGCAGGCCGGGGAGACGGTGAGGCGGGAGGACAGGCGCACGTCCTTGACGTCCTCCTCCAGCCGCTCCTTCATCCAGCCGAGCAGCCCGCCGAACTCCTCGTTCTGCTTCTCGCGCTCCTCCTCGGACTCCTTCTCGCCCTCGCCGTCGAGGTCGATCCGCCCCTTGGCGACCGAGCGGAGCTTCTTGCCGTCGTACTCGCCGACCGCGTCGGCCCACACCTCGTCGACGGAGTCGGTGAGCAGCAGCACCTCGATGCCCTTGTCTCGGAACGCCTCCATGTGCGGGGAGTTCTCGATCGCCTGGCGGGACTCGCCGGTCAGGTAGTAGATGTCCTCCTGGCCGTCCTTCATCCGCTCGGCGTACTGCGCCAGCGTCGTCGGCTCGCTCTCGTGGTGGGTGCTGGCGAACGAGGAGACGGCGAGGATCGCGTCCTTGTTCTCGGCGTCGGTGATCAGGCCCTCCTTGAGGACCGCCCCGAACTCCCGCCAGAACGTGGCGTACTTGTCGCCCTCCTTGGCCATCAGGTCCTTGACCGTGGACAGGACCTTCTTGGTCAGGCGGCGGCGCATCATCTCGATGTGGCGGTCCTGCTGGAGGATCTCGCGCGAGACGTTGAGCGAGAGGTCGGCCGCGTCGACGACGCCCTTGACGAAGCGCAGGTAGGGCGGGAGGAGCGCCTCGCAGTCGTCCATGATGAACACGCGCTTGACGTACAGCTGGACGCCGCGCTGGAAGTCGCGGGTGAACAGGTCGTGCGGGGCGTGCGCGGGCAGGAAGAGCAGCGCCTGGTACTCGAAGGTCCCCTCGGCCTGGAGCCGGATGGTCTCCAGCGGGTCGCGCCAGTCGTGCCCGATGTGCTTGTACAGCTCGTGGTACTCGTCGTCCGAGACCTCGCCGCGGGGCCTGGCCCACAGCGCCTTCATGGAGTTGAGGACCTCGGGCTCGGGCGCCGCCCGCTCCTCCTCCGTACCCTCCTCGTCACCGCTCGCGGCCGGGGTCTCGGGGACCATCCGGACGGGCCAGGTGATGAAGTCCGAGTACCGCTTGACGATCTCGCGGATCTTCCACGGCGAGGTGTAGTCGTGGAGCTGGTTCTCCGGGTCGGCGGGCTTGAGGTGGAGGACGATCTCGGTGCCCTGCGGCGCGCCGTCGACGCGCTCCAGGGTGTACGTGCCCTCGCCCCGGGAGCTCCACCGGGTGCCCTGCTCCTCGCCCGCGCGCCGGGTGACGAGGGTGACCTCGTCGGCGACCATGAAGCCGGAGTAGAAGCCGACGCCGAACTGGCCGATGAGGCCGTCCTCGCCCGCGGCCGCCTTGGGCTCCTCGCCCTCCTGGGTGCGCTTGAGCTCCTGCATGAAGGCGGCGGTGCCGGAGTTGGCGATGGTGCCGATGAGCCGGCCCACCTCGTCGTACGACATTCCGACGCCGTTGTCCCGCACGGTCAGCGTGCGGGCCTGCTGGTCGACGTCGAGCTCGATGTGGAGGTCGGAGACGTCGGCGTCGAGGGAGTCGTCCCAGAGCTTCTCCAGGCGCAGCTTGTCCAGTGCGTCGGATGCGTTGGAGACGAGTTCCCGCAGGAAGACGTCCTTGTTCGAGTAGACGGAGTGGATCATCAGCTGGAGCAGCTGACGGGCCTCCACCTGGAACTCAAACGTTTCACTCGCCATGTTCGCCGATACCTCGCGGGGTCTGTGGCCTGCTACGGACGGGGGACAACTCTAAAACACCACGTCACGGCAGCGGTCGCGATCCCCTCGGAAACCCCTCGGGAGCGTGCGGCGGCACGGGCCGCTGCCGACGGGTGGACCACCCGGAGCGGGTCGTCGCCGTCCGGGGGGCGGGAGCTCCCCCACGGCGTCCGGTTCGCCCCGGACCTCCTCCGCCTGGAGGGAGACCGGCCGGGAACCCCCGGTGATCAGCCGGGACTCCCGGTGACCGGCCGGGGACCCCCGGTGATCAGCCCGCCCTCGGGGCGGCACCGACCCGGCGGTCCACGGCCTCAGGACCTACGCCACCCGGGCCACCCGCTGGAAGCCCGGCGCGGGCTGACGCGCTCCGGTCAGTCCTCCTCGTCCACCACCCCGTAGTCCTCCGGGAAGTCCTCGAGGAACTCCTTGCGCTCCGGGTCGGACTCCTCGCGCGCCATGTCCTCGAGCACGTCCAGGAACTCGTCCCGTTGCTCGGCCGTCAGGCCGCCCACGACGTGCGCGACGCCCTCCAGGGCCTTGACCGCGTCGTCCTCCTCCCCCTCCTCGCCCTCGTACCCCTCGACGAACCACACGACGTCGACCAGGGCCTCGGTGAGGGCGCGGGTCAACGACGGGTATGCGGTGTCGGACATCGGTTTCAACCCCCGGGAAACTACGGAACAAGATCCCGACGATCACACCACACCGCACTGACATCCGGTGCGCCGAGGGTGCCCTCACTTCCCCCGCCCCGGGGGCCTCCTTCCGGCCAGGGTGACCGGATCCGCCCGCCACTGGCAGGTCAGCCGTCGCCCGCCGTTCACCAACGGGTCACGCGCCCCCGTCTATATGGAGTTGTCTGTACAACAGTTGTCCGTACAACTTGGAGTCACTGTGACCACCTCCCGCATACGCACCACCGGGATCGCCCTCGCCCTGACCGCCTCGGCGTTCGCCCTCGCCGCCTGCGGCGCCAAGCCCGGTGCGTCGACCGCCGACGCGGGGGCGGACGCGGGCAAGAACCCCGCCACCGCCACCTCGGCGAAGGAGGCGGGCGGCATGGAGGCACTGGTCGCCGCCGCGAAGAAGGAGGGGAAGCTCAACGCGATCGCCATCCCCCGCGACTGGGCGAACTACGGCGCGATCATCGACGGCTTCACCAAGAAGTACGGCATCAAGGTCACGGTCGAGAACCCGGACGGCTCCAGCCAGGACGAGATCAACGCGGTGAAGTCCCGCAAGGGCCAGGACCGCGCCCCCGACGTCCTGGACCTCGGCGCCTCCTTCGCCCAGGCGGCCGGCTCCCAGGGCCTCACCGCCCCGTACAAGGTCGCCGCCTTCGACAAGATCCCGCAGGCCCAGAAGGACGCCCAGGGCCGCTGGTTCAACGACTACGGCGGCTACGTCTCGATCGGCTGCGACGCCAAGCGCGTCACGACCTGCCCGACCACCTTCAAGGACCTCCTGAAGCCCGAGTACAAGGGCAAGGTCGCGCTCAACGGCAACCCCACCAAGTCGGGTTCGGCCTTCGCGGGCGTCTACGCGGCGGCGCTCGCGAACGGCGGCTCGCTCGACGACATCCAGCCGGGCCTGGACTTCTTCGGCAAGCTCAAGAAGGCCGGCAACTACAACCCGGTGGAGTCCACCCCGGCCACCGTCGAGAAGGGCGAGACCCCGATCTCGATCGACTGGGACTACCTCAACGCCGGCTACGCCGACGAGTTCAAGGCCAAGGGCCTGGACTGGAAGGTCAACGTCCCCGCCGACGGCGTGTACGCCCAGTACTACTCGCAGGCGGTCAACAAGGACGCCCCGCACCCGGCGGCCGCCCGCCTGTGGCAGGAGTACCTGTACTCGGCCGAGGGCCAGAACCTCTGGCTCAAGGGCTACGCGCGCCCGGCCCTGATGCCCGCCATGGAGCAGGACGGCACCCTGGACAAGGCCGCCGCCGCCAAGCTTCCCAAGGTCCCGGCGACCACCCCGGTCTTCCCGACCGAGGCCCAGAACGCCCAGGCGAAGAAGACCCTCGCCGAGGGCTGGGCCAAGGCGATCTCGGGCTGATCGCGCGATGACCCTCACCACCACGACGACCGCGGCCGCCTCCCCGGCGGCCGCCCCCCCGATCCGCACAGCCCCCCGCGGAACACC